>JALSKP010000766.1 GCA_026988815.1 Myxococcales bacterium
ACCCGAAGAACGCGATATTTTATTTTTTATGGTTCAGAGTTTTCGCGCGCAGTTGATTAAGAATCTACCTGAAAAAGTGAAGAAGTTGAGTGGAGAAAATAAAACCTTATCCAACCAAGCCAAAAAACTTATTGTTCAGCTTTCGAGGATCTCTTTGGAAATGGCTCAACTTGTTATCGCCGAAGATGACCAAGGACGCTCACTTCCCGATTGGTTTATGATGGAAATATCTCGAGACCTTCCGCGATTGATGGGACGCTAAAAAAAATGGCGAAAAAGAAATCAGGACGGTGGGCGAAAAATATAGAAAACTTGAATCAAGGAATTAGTAAACTCAAATCCTTTCCTCTTTTTGAGAGTATCTACCAAACCAGCGCCGTGCTTTCTTTAACCGATGATATTGTGCCCAATAGTTGGTGCCAGATTACTCAAGTCTACGAGGAAGGGGCACTACATTCTTACCAACTAAGGGACGCTACTCTTATCCCCAATTACAAAAGGAATTTGACCCCAGACGAGTGGTCCTATGTTATTGCGTTGGCCTTGTTGCATGTCGCATTGAATCATATTCGCCCAGACAGAACTGAGAATGCGTGGCGTTATGCGTGCGCAATTTACGTTCAACATTTTATAAAAAGTACAAAAGTAGGCAGCATCCCGGCTGAATTTCCGATCGTCGATAGTACCTCCTTACCCTTAAAAGATGAGGAGGCCTTGTACGCGTATTTCAAGCGAGAAGGCATCGCCCCCATGTTTTCAATATGCGAATTGGGCGGCGATTCCGTGACTTGGATGATTGAATCCACATCTGAAAAGATTCCGATTCCTCACGCCGAAAAAAGAAGCGCTGCATTTGTGAGTGGCCTAAGGAGAAGTGTTCGAAAAGCGATTAAGGGTATCGCCGAAGCACGCGAAGTGAACGAACTTTCGGTGCCAGCTAAAAGGGCATTGTCGTGGGTAATCTCCTCATTTCCACTGCTCTCCGCGCTTGCGTCGACTTTTAAGATTATCGAAGAGGCCGATGTTTGTGATGCCCAACATATTGAAATTGCGGCCGTGAATTCTGAGCTTCGGGAAATTTACATCCATCCGCGTTGGGAATTTAGTACCGAAGAACTGCGCTTTATCTTCGCCCATGAATTTTTGCACGTCGGTTTGCGCCATGAAATCCGTTGCCAGGGAAGAGACCCCTACCTTTGGAACGTCGCTTGCGATTATGTCGTGAACGGTTGGCTCATGGAAATGCAGGTGGGGAGCATGCCCTCGCGCGGTATTCTCTATGATAAAGATCTGGCGGGAAGCAGTGCCGAAGAAGTTTATGATCGCATTACGCGCGATTTACGTTGGCAAAGAAAGCTGAAAAAAATCCAAACTTTGGGCGGCGTGGGACGGCCCGATATGGTGGGTCAAGCGACGGCGAAGTGGTGGACGCGAGGCGAGGGCATGGACTTGGACGCTTTTTATCGACGCGCTTTGTTGGAGGGCGAGCGTTGGTATAGTGATCGCGGTCGAGGATTTTTACCGGCGGGTTTGGTGGAAGAAATTCGCGCTTTAAATCAACCTCCGATTCCTTGGGACGTGGAGCTTGCGCAATGGATGGATCAGTTTTTCCCGACGATTGAGAAGCGCCGCACTTACGCTCGGATGAGTCGGCGTCAGAGCGCCACGCCCGATATTGCGCGCCCCTATTGGTATCGGCCCGAAGAAAATAGACAAATGCGAACCTTTGGCGTGGTGCTCGACACCTCCGCTTCGATGACGCGAAAGGAACTCGCCATGGCGATTGGGGCGATTGCCTCGTTTGCATTAAGTCGAGAAGTAGCCGCTATTCGTCTCGTTTATTGTGACGCAAGACCCTATGACGCGGGATATATTTTAAGCGAGTCTTTGCTCCAACAAGTTGAGATCAAAGGACGAGGCGGAACGCGTCTTCAACCGGCGATTGACCTCTTGGAGAACGCCGAAGATTTTCCAGAAAAAGCCCCCATTTTAATTATCACAGATGGTGCCATTGATGTGCTTTCCATTTCTTCAGAACACGCATTTTTATTAGCCCGCGGTGCGCGTTTGCCGTTTAGAACGAAGGCACCTATTTTTTATTTTCAGTGAGAAGGTGATATCGGAAGAATTATCCGAGGGGTAGTTAGTAAGCATTGCAACTATATTTCTGGTGGCTGTGTTGGTAGGGTTTTCTCGCAGGTGGGTTGGCCTATTAGAACTATTTGTTTTGCGTGGTCTTTTTTGTTTCCATCGGTGTGGAACGCACCTACGAATCCTTCATTTTTTCAGGGTCTTTTGTGTTTCTACCGCTAAGGAAGGCACCACGAAAAACGGCGAAAGAAAAACGGCGCGTAACGCACGCTTTTATTCTATATCCCATTCTCCGTCGAAAAAACGTTCCAACAAATCTATTCTCCCCAAACTTTGCAAGGATAGTAATGGAGCAGTTCGCGCCAACGCAGCAACAAGCAATCGGGCTTCTTCTATCTCGCATTTTAAACCAGAACATAGCAGAGCAATTGCTTCCTGTTTTTGGTTTTTGGTAATTAAAAGCTGCACGTTTTCTACAGTCATCTAACAACAAACGCCTAAATCTGTAATGGCGAGTACCAAAAAGAATTAGCGTATTGGAGTAGCCTTAATCCTGTCGTAAAAACCTCCGAAAGAAATTATGAATTTCTGATAACCTGATATCAATTTAAGGAAAAGGAATCTAATGACGGTATTAAAACTTAACACTCTCTTTGTTCTCCTTCTGTTAGCTCAACTCGGTTGTGTTTCAGGAAGCGATCTTTATGTTGGCGACCACCTCACAGAATGCGTTGGAGTCGGGCCACGTTCTTGTACTCTGACCCGGACTTCGCCAACCGGTGAGTGGCTGCTGGCCTACGATGGGATCGAAGATTTTGAATATCAATGGGGCTATGAATACCACCTTCTTATTTCAGAAAGCTCGGTTTCAAATCCGCCGGCCGACGGCTCCTCGATTAAACAAAGTTTGGTAGAAATAGTGGAAAAAAAGAAGGTCAGCGGACCCTTCGACATCCAAATTAGTTTCCCATCATCGCTGACCAAAAGCGGTGATAGTTATAAGGTTTTTGGTCGCTCTCTTACTTGTAAAGCCGATAACTGCGACGAACTCGATACCTTTCTTAGTTCTTCCGAAGAGCTGACCTTGGTCCTTGAACACCCGCATCGGATTCTGATCCACTAAATCTTATCGATATAAAAAAAGGGAATTAGTACAGGTGTTTACTATGTTTTCGGCATCTTCGATCTGAGGGTTTTGAAGATCCCGCTCTAATGAAAATTTTCGCCACGTTCTAAGGTATCAAGAATTTTCGCCATTCGCCTTTGCCGGGT
>JALSKP010000767.1 GCA_026988815.1 Myxococcales bacterium
ATCACAAATAAATTTCGGCGATTAAGGGTTTCAAAGTGCGCTTTTGCGCCTGGGCGTGTTTCCAATTCTTCCAGAAAATCATCGGGGATGACCATGCCCGCCGAGCCGGCGTATGCATTCTCCCAACGCCCATCTTCTTTTGCCGCGCTAACATGTTTCATTCCCGAGGGTTGCATTCGGCCCGCTGCAATGAGATCTTCGACATGGCGACAATTCTTTTTTGACCAATTCGATTTTGGGCGACGGGGCGACAAGCGCTGTAAATAGGAGCGTTCATCTATGGATTTCTTTTGGCTATCTATCCAGCCCCAAATGATGGAGGCGATCACACAGTCATTCCAATCTAGACTAACTACCCCAGATTTTTTCTTGAAGATTTGTACCCAAAGTACAGTCTCTTTGTCGTGGTTATCTTTTAGCCAATTTTCGAGTTGATCGATGTTTTCGAAAGATTGCATTTCTGGAAGATCTGTCATGTTTTCATCGCAAAGAGAAGGGTTTGCGATCGTAATCGTTACGAGCGCCGATGGTCCAGTTTAACTTCGTCTATTTTGGCATGGGTTTATCTGCGAGCTTCTATCGCAAATGTACCGTCGCATTTATTGTTCCGAGAAGGTTGAGAGATGAAAGACCGAGGTGAAAAGAGGATACGCCGAAGGGTTGATTCTTTACCGAATTTGGCTCTATCCGCTGTTGACGCTTGAGGCCGAAGTAAGAAAACGACAGGTCTATTTTTCTCCAGAAGAGATCGTCGGTATTACCGAGGGTTTGAGTCGCTTCCCAGAATTGATCGAATTTTGGTTGGAAGATCTACCGCTATCTCAACAAGAAATTCAAAGCGATATCGAAGATGTTGCGAGTAACGAACCCGCTATTCCCATCGTGAAGGTGGATCAATGTGACGGTGTCAATGCATCTAGCCAAGCGGAATCTCAGGTCTTGGCAAGCGATATAGAAGGTCGCATTTGTGGCGATGATGAGGATTGGTTTTCTATAGAGAGGAATGTTGTTGTGAGTATGCGATTCCCCGCGGGCGATGCTATACAGATAGAAGCATTCGATTTATCTGGAAAACTAATCGCTGGCGGAAGTGTGCAACCCTACGAATCTTTCTTAACCTTCCCTTGCCCTGATGAGGGATGCGAGCGGGGTGAGGCGACCCACCTGAGAGTTTCCTCTACGGGAGCAACCGGGAACAGCCACTTGTTATACGTGGAACGAATGGATGAAACGACAATCGGCGAATAGTTGAGTCAATAGAATATTAAGTAACTAGGTATGCGAAATATTGTCTCCAAGTTTACTTTTATGATGGCCAAGAAATTCTAGTCGGCGAGGGTGCTAAGTCCTGATTTTCCTTCGAGCGCAGCGTCTAAAATGCGCCCAAGTTGGTGGACATTGTCGCTTTGAAATCCGGGTGTTCGTCGAGATTCTTCGCGTCTTAGTATAAATTTTTTGTACATCTCTTGAACCTGGGAATCTGTTAAGATCACATCGTCTCCGAATGGAAGACTTTCTGGGCAATCCTCGGGAAGATGACCGGTTGTTCCCTGTTTAATAAATTTATGTTGTTGAAGCCAATAAATCGCCTCACTGCTAAGTGCACCGATATGCTTACCCAAATTTTCAACCCCACCCCTTCCCAGATAAAAATCTAACATGATAGTGCCTTCAAAACGTCGAGCGTCAGCTTATGCGTTTGTCAGCTTGAAAACAACCGGAGGCTCGTTTCTGTCCACAGTTGAGAACTTTGATTGGGCTATTTTTGTTTCAAGCGGCGATTCCTCTTTCCACTTCAGAAGGATATGTTTGATTTCGGAAGCGGGATCACAGCTGAATTTGAACACACCATTTTCGAAGAAGGTCATCAAGTTTACATTAATGCAGGTGGAGATGAGGACGGGATGACGCTCTATTATGACAAAGATTTGTTTGCATCCTGGCAATCGCCGCCGTGATGCACAATATCAGCTTCCATGCATCCCGATTTTCCGAACCTAAAATCTTTATTGATTGGGTAACGCTTTTCAGTTTTTGGGAGGTTGATTGTGGCATTTTTCACTCGCTTCGTTAAACTCTAAACGGTGACGATATGGATCACAATACAAGCCGATATACCATCAACTAAATGATTTTTAGAATGCCACTTTTTTAAATCCTGAGGTCGATGTTTGACACCTAGCGTCTATATATCCTTTTCTATTCATTGTTACGTGTCGCACGAATCTGCTGGTATGCTTAATCAAAGGAAGAGATCGCGGCTTTTCAGGAGGCTCCCATCGAAAAAGAGATTGAAGAAGATCGCTTAGGCGTGAAACTCGTCAAGTCAACGCTAAGAATTGCCGGCGCTTTGCTTCTTATTATACCGAGCTTCACATCGTATGTAGTGCAACCTTTCGTTAGTGCAGGTGTTCCTACACAATTACAGGGATGGGCCGATAGTGAAGTATTGAAGAGCCGCCAGCTTTCCGCACCCAAAAGATGGGATCCCATACCCACGCCAAATCGGTGGCACCAGATGAGGTGGAGCTTATGATATCGGTTGAGATGATTGGTTATTTCTCCCAGAAGCCAAACACTCAGCGCTTTCCGCATTCGGCGATGACTCCGATCTATGGAGATGTCGGAAATTTTATCGCTATTGTTGGGCTGCTTGGTGATGCGATGCTTGTGCGAGATTTGAAATCCCAGATGAAAGCACATGCTAAAACCATCGACCTAAAATCAATGAACGCGCCTCGAAAAATGCCAGGGATCGATTTTTCTGACCATCTCAATTATTGGGATCGCGATATCACTGCGGTCATGGTCACGGATACGTCATTCTTTCGAAACGATAATTATCACACTGAAAACGATACACCCGATACGCGCAAGGTAGGCCCTACAAAAAAAGTCTACAAAACACGCAGTACGAAAAGGAACTCAAACAATGGCAGCTCGCCTCAATCCAGATGAAGATCTGGAGGCCGTTGAACCCAAGCATCGCTTAGGCGATTCCGTATGCTTTTTTAAATGCGGCAAATGCGATGGGAGGGAGAAAGCGTTCCGAGCTAAGAAATTCTTTTTGGCGGAGGAAGAGGTATTTTTCCGGCACACGAGGTCGTTGTTCCAACCCGTTCGCGAGAGTTAGTTGAACGATCTGAGAGAATTCGAGTTCGCTAAGCGCGATCGTACAATCCTCTAATCGATCACGAATCGAGAATGACGTTCGCTCCAAGTTTTCCTAAAGGCTGTCTTTTATATGACATCCGAAATAGTAAACGAAACGCTCAGCTTTTTCACCGATTAGCTCCTTCACCAGATCACGTTCGAAAACGGAAAGTGGACTTTTTCGGTAAGACTCGGTTCCATAAATGCTATGGCAAAGGCCGGTTCCTTTGAGGTGAGAAAGGAGCCCGTCGCCGGCGTGCGTAAAATCGGCAAGGTCAGCGGAGATAAGTGCAGCTAAAATGGCGTCCCGTTTTTTTGTAGACATTCCAAACTCTCTTAGAGAAGCGTTGTTGGTTTTATGCTTTCTCTGAGATTGGCTATGTATTCTTGGGTTGCGGAAAAATCAAAATCTATTAATATCTCACAAATAATCTAAGTAGTAACATGGAGCATTTATGCGTATTTTTTCTCTTCTTCTTATCTCATTTTTAGCCTTCAGTTGTTCTGAGGATGTAAAAAAAGAGGGTAATAACGGCGCCCAAAACAACGGCCTATCCAATAACGGTCAAAATAATGGCCTAGGTTCCAATAACGGCCAGTCGACCAGTGGAAATAATGGGACAACCAATAATGGATTCACAACGTCGATTAACAACTCCAATGGCGGTTCTAACAACGGTACAACCGCGGCGGGGACGACTTGTCCTGCGGCTCCGGCTCCACCGACCGTTAGTGCGATGTGTAGTGAGAAAGGTTTTGGCGAATGTTTTTCAAACTTCGACTGCGAAGAGTGTGACGTTTGTACCAATATTAGCGATAATGCGACCCAGATTGCGTGTTGCGTTCCAGGTGTGCGCGGAACGAAAAAACTAGGCGATGATTGTACAGGAGACGACGATACGACCTGCGAATCAGGAATCTGTATCGCTGGTGTAACAAACAAAAGCTTTTGTTCAGGCCCGTGTTTAAACCACGATGAATGTCCAGCGTTTATGAAATGTGTAGCCGCATTATCACTTTGTGCCGAAGGCACGCGCGAGTAGCTTGAAAAAAATCTGGTCGTCCTATGCTAAGCCCTTCCACACGTGCGAGATGGTGATGAAAAAGTATTAT
>JALSKP010000768.1 GCA_026988815.1 Myxococcales bacterium
CCGGTTTTTTATGGCTAAGAAAATATTAAGCAGTATCAATCTAACCCCCTTCGCTTTTAACTATGAATGGGTGCAAGTCGCCTCAATTGCTGCCGCATTCCGAGAAATCCTCGCCTTCTCGCCCGATATTGTAATCCTAAATGAGGATCTCTCCGACGGAAACGCCTTCGATATCCTTACCTATTTACGCAATACAGAACAGAGCATGCCCGCGATCGTACTTTCGAAACGTCATCCTCTGCTCTCTTCCTTTGACGATAGAATTAGCTTTCTACACGAATCGATTTCCGGTCCCTCTCTGCAGAAACTTATCGAGCAGAAATTTACCCTTCCCAAGCTGGGTCAATACACGCTTTCCGAATATGTCGACTTTGCAAAAAAATCCCTCCAGTCCACCGAAATTTCGGTCTGTCGTGGCGACGGTGAGGAATGTAATAAAATCATCATCGAAAATGGGATCGTTGTTGAAACCCGATTCGGTCGTGACCGAGGAACGTTGGCGTTTAAGAATCTTCTCAAGCTTGACCACGTCGACATTCGTTTTTCAAACGATAGCGCGGCGACCGCCGTTCGAGAAACTATTCCCTTCACAGAAAAAACCAGCGCAGGCGTCACGCGCATGAAACAGAACGCAGTCGATTTGCGTTCAACCATCGGCCACGGATCACAGGGCGTGCCTTTTCAATTCGTCAACGACGATGCCGTTCCCGATAACGAAACACTCGTCGAAGAAGAAAGCGAAAAAAGGAAATTTTCGCGCACAGCGACGGTTGAAGTTGAATTCAATTCGCAGCTCCTAAAAACAACATCTGAGGCTTCGACAATGGAGCTTTCCATTTTTGAAAATGAACCAGAACCAGAACCAAAAATTGAAGTTCCGCAAAAACCGCTTGTCGATCTCAGCGGAATGGACGTCCCCGCCCTTCTTGATCGCGCAACCGAAGAAATGATCTCTCGCCATTACGATATTGCTAAATATGTTCTGGAAAGTGTCTTAGAAGTCGCGCCGGATAATCAGATGGCTCTCGCCAATCTGAAACGTCTAAAACACCTTATTCGCTGAACCGAAAATTGCGATGAAGGGTTAATAATCCGTCGGATCGTCTTTGCGATTCGCCGTCGTTTCATCGACGTCGGAATTATCAATATTGACCTCATATCCCTGAGAAACACTGGTCGTGCGTTCTGTCGCAGAAATGCCTTCAGGAATAGCACTGACCACGGTTGGCTCAGCAATATTTTGATCCAGGCGTGGCAAACTGGCTGAGGTATTGGGCATGGAACGTCGAAGTAACTCGAGTTGCTTTAGGCGGTTGACCACACGATCGACGACCTCCGATCCTGCGAGTTTTTCGAGCCTCCCGCGTGCCTCGGCCAAGGTCTCACCTTTTCTAAAAAACAGGAGAACTGAACGTTCAAGTTCGGTGAGATTTTTGGATGTAAAGCTCGCCGCTCTTGCAGGATCCATCAGTAATCGGGTTCGGGCAGTCGCTTTAGAATCGCCAGTATCAATGGAGGCTTCACGTAAAATTTCTAGTAGAATTTCGTCGTGATTGATCCTCAATGGATCTCTTGGCCACGATTGTCCATCACCAGGTCGTACGTCAAGGAAGGCAAATTGCCCGCCTCGTAAAGAGCACATCGTTTTGAAAAGCTCACGTGATCGCACCGCCCGAGCGCTCTTCAAAGTCGTTGCCGAAACAACCTGGTTGGATAATAAATACATTTCCAAGGGCTCGAATTCCTCACGATCATTTTCGTAACGTAGACGAAGATTTTCGTAAACATGGATATCAATTGCTCCGCCTTGCTGAAGAATATTGAGAAGAATCATATCGGTGTCGCCCGATAGAAGTTCAATAGCATCCAAGAAAGCACCGTCCAAATGAAGAACGAAAGCGCTCTCGCCGATTGCAATTTCGAGCTTTCCACGTAAACGACGATCTCTGATCGTTCTCAATACATCGATCAGCGATAACACTTCCAACCCACCGGCAAACCCAGATGAAGGAGGAATGCGTTGCACTTCTTCAGATGCACCACGAAGCCCCTTATTGATCGCGGCCATGAGAATACGTTCGATACGATCACTACGATCTTGGGTTCGAGCTGTGAGTGCGATACGTTGCCACGACTGGGCTAGCATTCTCGCAACGCCTCGAATCTGAACATTGAGTTCACGTTTGGCGTCCTCGCTCTGATCGTACAATAGACTCGAATTCTCGAACAAGCCTTCGAGTTCTTCGCTTTCGCTATATTCAGCTAAGGCGATGGGGGTATCGGGCATGGTCTGATTCATCGATCGTCGACGTGGGGCTTTAGGATGAGCATGGGAGAGCCTTAAACTTTTGATTTCTTCGGTGTCTACACGGCGCCGTTCCACATTTCCAAAAAGCGAGGCACCCAAAATAGAGCTTAATTCTTCGACCTCTAAAATCATCGAGGAGTTCTCGTCGAAAACCACTTCGATATCATCGGTTGAATCAGGGTCATCACCTGAAAACTTTTTGTTAAGTTGCTCCGAATCGGAGACCTCATCTCCTAAGGTAGTCACGGTCGGCGTCTTATAGTCAGGAAAGACCATCGAAGGCGCGGTGACCTCGTCAGGTTGAATACCCAGAAGAGAAAAACATTCCATCACCAAGGTTCCTAGAGAAAAGGGCCGTTCGATGAAGGCAAATTTTTCTGAACCTTGCGTGTCAGTGCGGGCGTGTCCGGCTTCTGCGCGAGCTCTTGAGTGACGCAATCCACAGACTAAAATCGGTTTATTCTGCTCTTCGTAGAATGCAATACGTTCATCCACATCTGCTGAGCCACTATCCAAATCGACGAGAAGCAACGCCCCTTCTTCGCCGATTGTGGGTGATAAGCCAACCTCAATAAGGACTTCAATCATCAACTTTTGGAGGGTAATATTACCTTCTAAAATCTCTATCGATTTGAAGTTTGGAAGCATCTTGGGATTCTACCTTTTCCTAGTGTTGAATTGCGTAAGCATGAAGGAGTTTAAAACGAAGATGACTTAATTTAAAGCCCTTATCCGATTTATTCTTCTCGGCCTCAAGAATTTCACTGGCCTTCGCCGCGACGGACTTATCAGCAACAGCGTAAAGGCTAGACGTTATAATTTCACGGGTATCCAAAAATTTTGTATTCCATGCTGCAAGAAGCGTTGTTCGAGCGACCTCAGGTTTGAGACGTGCGATTTCCCAGACGGCTTTTTCGCGAATCTCCGACGACGCATCACCTAGCTTGGCAGCGTAACATGCAGCTTTTGCAGCATCATCTTTTTTAGGGGAACACGCTTTGGCGAGCGCAATAACGGGGAGGTAGATAGACATCTTTTTTGATAAACCGTCATACTTTTTTGCGTTTTTATCGATGAGTTTTTTCAAGTCCCCTTCTCCGCTTCCATCATTCAACATTGCGTAACTGTAGGCCATCATCCAATTAAACTGGTAACGAAGCACATCCTTAACCGGCCCTTTTCTCGCTGCGATCATCCATCTCTTTTCCATATCGTTAACAACACCTTCATCGGCCATCTTCAAAAGAAGCTCAACTTTACTTCTATCGCCAATCTGATTGAGCGCATATGCGGCTTCTTGGCGGAGTTGTAACTCAACACGACCGTCGGTAATTTCGTCCCATTGTTCGGTAACATATTTTCCAGCGGTGATATCGGCTAAGAGCTTGACAGCCTTTGGGGACTTAAGATCGCCTAGCGAGCGGATAATCTCAGACGTAATTTGTCCTTCTTTAACGCGGTAGTGAACTGCTGCATCGCCTTTGAGTGTGGCCGGGGCGCCCTTCACGCGTTCAAGATCTGCAATAAAAAGGTCGACAGCTTCTGGAGCGCGCAAAGAGGTCATACGTTTGGCTGCGATGAGCTTGGGAGAATTGGAAGGAAAGGGGTCTACGGGCTTATCGTATTTGAGAATAAGCTTGTTAATGTCGGCACGCTCTCCTTTGAAGATTGCGGCAAGATGTGGAATGGCTTTCTTGCCTACTTTTTGAATCGCTAAACCACAAGGTTTATCCAATGAGCGACCTCCCGTCGTCCCAAAAAAGACCGATAAGGTCAGTTGTTTAATGTCGGCGTCATCAAGAGCATCGGGAAATGCTAGGGCCACATCGCCGAGGACATCACATGCGTAAGAGTGTACTTTGATGGGATTATTATCCACATCCAGTTTAATAATTTCGATAAGTGGTTTTACTATTTTTGGATCAGGCATTTTCCCAAGAGCCTGAATAACGCCTACCTTTGCATCGGCGTTCGAGCTCGACTGAAGTACCGCTAAAAGATCAGGAATAGCCTCTTTTACTTTAGCATCTCCCAAGGCGGCAGCCGAGGCGGCAGCGTATCCGGTGGCATTGGTTTTCAACTCGTCCAAGTAAACGTCTTTGGCTTTCATTGAGCGAATCTGAACAAGTAAACTCATCGCCTTTTTCTGATTCGCGCCCTTCTTTTTGTAGACGGTAATCAGAGCAGGTACGACAGCATTTTTTAGCTCGTCTTTCTCGCCGCCCAATCTATCCAAAGCCATACGCACCTCCGACGAATCGGATTCGGTGAGAAGCTTGCTTACATAAGCGGAATCATTCCAATTCGGCGTTTCGCAACCCGCAAATAGAAAAAGACAGGACGTCAATAGATAGATTTTTTTCATCGTGAATCTCCGAGAATTTTTGAACTGCTGAGTAGAAATAGTAAACTTACTGACGAACAACGCCAATGTAGGGTAAATTGCGGAAACGTTCCGCATAGTCGAGCCCGTAACCAATAACAAATTTATTCGGGATAGTGAAACCAACGTACTTCATATCCACTTCTTTTTCAGTATTGGAGGGTTTATGGAGCAATGTACAAATCTCCATCGTTTTCGGTAAACGTGTTTTTAGGTTTTCCAGAAGGTAATGCATCGTCAGACCTGTATCGATAATATCTTCGATAATGAGCACGTTCTTTCCTTCAATTGGAATCGTCAGATCTTGGGTCATTCTGACAACGCCACTCGACTTGGTTTCATTGCCGTAACTTGAGAGGCCTAAAAAATCGACCGAAAGGTTGTCGTGCTTTATCTGGCGAACCAAATCGGCCAAAAAAGGAAAGGAACCTTTTAAAACGCAAATCACATGAATATCGCGGTCTTTATAATCGGCCTCGATTTGAGCACCTAATTCCTTAATTCTTATACGAAGATCCTCAGCTGAGAATAAAACGTCGAGTTGATCTGATGAAATGTCCATGACTAGTCCTGTTGAAGTGAATAATAGCAAGAGCGACACCGGGCCTCATATTGATCGGTTGCGCCCACAAGAACTTGTTGGTTGTCGCCGGCGAGACGATAACTATAATGCGCAGGATTTCCGCACCGCACACAAATCGCTGATAGTTTGGTAACATACTCGGCGATGCTTAACAGGGTTGGCATTTCACCAAAAGGTTGTGCCAGGTAATCACGGTCCAAGCCTGCAACCACAACGCGACAACCGCGGTTGGCCAGCGTCTCACAGATCTCGACTGTACCTTTGGGAAGAAATTGGACCTCATCAATACCGACAACCTTTGTTTTTGGATCCAAATGTTCCCACATTTCTTCGATACTGGAAACCGAGATACTTGGCAATTCCGTCTGATTGTGGCTAACGATGGACGCCTCGGCGTAACGATCGTCGATGGCCGGTTTAAAGATTTGGACACGTTGACGGGCGTAAGTTGCACGGCGTAAACGGCGGATCAATTCCTCGGTCTTTCCCGAAAACATGGGGCCGCAAATAACTTCGACCCATCCAACATCTTGTGCTTGAATGATCATTAAAATCTCAAAACCGTTTGTGAAATATCTACGTTGATCTGGGGTGTTTTCGCAAGCCCTGATTCGAAAGTTTTGGAAACGACCTTTGGCATGACATAAAATTCTGGTTTTGCTTCCCGAAAAAATCCTCTATCAAGACGGGACCTTCATTCACGAGGAAAACATGTTTTTTCGCCTTTATTTATGCCTTCTTCTCTTGTTTGCCTCCTGCGATTCTAAAAACGAGGCACGTGAAAGAATTGAATCGCCTAGGATTCCTGAGCCATCGGAGCTCAAAAACAAAAGGGTTCTTCAAAAGCAAACTTTAGCTCAACCTCCGCCTTCCAAGACTCCCCTTCCCACACCTCGCCCCTCCTACGCCGACGTCATCCCTCGCATCGACTTCCCTACAGACATACTTTACGGTGAATTGTGTTATGAGGCACATAATAAAGTGTTCCGAGGTAGTAAAAATGCCTACGATATTTATCCTCTTGGTGGGGAAAAACTAGCCCAGCGCTGGCAAAAAGTAGCCCAACAGGTTCGGTGTCTTTTTGTCCTACGCGACTCGCTATACAGCCAGCAAGATCACCCTTATCGCACCCTTCCCTTCGCCATAATGCTACCGCCTTCCTGGATCACCCTTGCGGCGAGTATTGTTGAGGAAAACAAAGCACTGGTACCCGTCAATGCTCCGGCACTTAACGACGATGCACAGTGGGCTCAGACAAACACCCAGGAGGCACTTTTTGGTTCTTTTCCGCCAAGCGATACCTTGTTTGATTTTGCGATAAAGCCGCTAACAAGCGCTGACATCGCAACACATGACGCGATTCGAAACGCTCGTCTAAGCTTGCTCCAACTCGCTAAGCTCAGCAAAGCGCTTATTCAAAAAACGCCACGGGAGGTGATCGAGAAAGGGGCAGCCCTTCTCGCAAAAAGTGACCGAGATTATTTTGGGGAAACCCTTCGGCGAGAAAAGGTCGTTCCAATCTTCGTTGAAAACCCGACCTCAAAAGAGGTTATTGAGGGAAAGGGAATGGTTCCCCGAGGCATCCATCCGAGCGCGGAACTCGTCACCAAGGTTCGTAATCGAGTTTACCAAACACGATTGCTCGACGGCGATATAGCTATCGAACGCTATGATATTTCAAAACCCAAAGAGCGCCGTAGAGCCATTGAGATGCTCAAGGTCCTCATCCCCAAAAACACCGAAGGGCATCGCGTTTGGCTTTGGATAAATGGCCCCTTAAACAGCGATGCTAAATTACAAGGCCAAGACCCGACGCCGTGGATCGAGACCATCCGAGGCGAAATCAACGCCGAAAAAATAAACATGCAACGTCTGCGCTTTGTAAGTAAACCCACCCTTATCCTTCCGAAAAAAGACCCTTTCATCACCTTTAAAAACGAATTGGATCGCTTTAACGCGCTCCATCTTCCAATGAGCGTTAACCTGACAACGCGATCTTTAGGACCCTTAATCAATCAGCTGGAAAAGATCAATCAGCTGGAAAAGCCAAAATAGTTCAACGATCGGCGTTCATCCAACGTTCTAAATTTGGTCCGTTCACGCGGTCGAGGGTCCTTAGGTCGTGGGGGCTTTTGCATCCCGTCAGACAACAGATCATTTTCAAACCCTCGATGAGTTCCTCGGCAAGCGCTCTTTCTCGCCCTTCAGATTGGGCGACAAGCCAGGGACGGGCCATGCCGCAAAGATCTGCGCCCAAAGAAAGAGCGGCAGCAATATCTTTGATATTTCTGATTCCGCCAGAGGCAAGGGTGCCAAAACCTCGCTTG
>JALSKP010000769.1 GCA_026988815.1 Myxococcales bacterium
TTCAACCCTTGTTGAGGGTATTCATCTCAACGCTCGGGTTCTCTGGATCGGAAAAGAAGGGATAGACAAAATAAAAACGGTGGGTAGAGAAAAACGCCCTTTCGAAATTCGAGTGAAAGAAAAGGGGACCTTGAAGCGCTACCTTTGCAGCGCAGTGATCGACGCCAGCGGTACCTGGCATAATCAAAATCCGATCGGCGCGGGAGGGTATGAGGCGGAGGGGGAAAGTGAGTATTTTAGTAAAATTTTTTACGGTATTCCAGATATTTTGGGTGCTGATGCGTCTCGTTTTGGCGACCAGCACACGCTTGTCGTAGGGGGAGGACATTCGGCAATCAATTCCCTATTGGCCTTAGACAATCTTCGCGGAGAGTTTTCGAAAACTAAAATATCTTGGGTCTTAAGAAAGGAAAAGGTGCGCGAAATCTACGGCGGAAAAGAAGACGATGCCTTAGAGGCGCGTGGGGCTCTTGGCGTGCGTATCGAGCAACTCGTAAATGCGGGTCGCCTCCGAATTCATACACCTTTTCACATTAGGAAGATCGAAAGCGAGAAAGGGAAACTTACCATCATCGGCGAGAAAAATGGTAAACTCGCTTCCTTATCCGGAATTGATCAGATCATTGCTAATACGGGTACGAGACCTGATTTTTCTTTTCACCGAGAGTTGCGTTTTGATGACGATGCAGCGCTGGAATGTGTGCCTGCCTTGGCCGAAATGATCGATCCAAATATCCATAGCTGTGGAAGCGTTCGCCCCCACGGAGAGGCCGAATTACGCCAACGCGAAGAGGGTTTTTATATCGTGGGAATGAAAAGTTATGGGCGGGCTCCGACCTTTTTAATGGCAACGGGGTATGAGCAAGTTCGTTCAGTGGTAGCTCATCTTCGAGGAGATTTCGTAGCTGCGAAACGCGTGGAACTCAACCTTCCCCAAACCGGTGTTTGCAGTTCCGATCAAGGCTATGAGGGCTGTTGTGGTGAAAGCAGTGCTGCCCCACAACACGCAAGTTATTGCGGATCAAAATCATCGCGTGGTGGATGTTGTTAAACGTTAAGCGGATACTTTTTTTTGAAACCATGAGGTCTGTGCGTCACTACGAATAGCTTGAAGGATCTTTGCCTTATAGGTGACATACTCGTCCGCACTGGCAACCTTTCCTTTTCGGCTCAAACCTTTGTTGACCTAATAGGTGATCTTTAAGAAGAGCCAATCGCGAAGCGCCCCGTTCCAGATATCGTAAAAAGCGCCAGCCAAAGAAAACTTCATCGCCAGGGAAGAATAGAGCAGTGGAAGCTAAGAGATTTAGAATCGTCAGAGCGATAAAAACAATACTCAGTTGGATGAAGGTAGAGAGCGAATAAACGACGTAGGCGCTAAGTCCGAAGAATATAAGGCAAATAAAGATGCCAGGAAGAAAAACCGAAAACCAACGCAAGAGCGTTTTAGCGGATGTTTTGGCGATGCGTTTTAAGTGGTCCTTCATCTCAATTCCGTAGCGTCGATTTCTGAATCGAGGCTATTTATGAAAGCCGAGATTTGCGAATAAGAAATCGCGTTTCATATGAGCAATGGCGCTGATCGAAATCCCCTTAGGACAGGCAGCCTCGCATTCTCCGATGTTTGAACATGGACCAAAACCTTCATCGTCCATTTGGTGAACCATGCGAAGGGTGCGACGTCCACGCTCGGGCGCGCCTTGTGGCATGAGTCCGAAATGCTTCAAACGGGCACCGACGAAAAGCGATGCGGAGGCATTTGGACATGCAGCCACACATGCGCCGCAACCAATACAGGTTGCTGCATCGAAGGCCTCATCGGAGCGTTCCTTGCCGATTTTGATGGAGTTCGCATCCGGTTTTGGACCTGTGTTTACAGATACGTAACCGCCTTTTTCCTGAATACGATCAAAAGCTTCACGATCGACAACGAGGTCGCGAACGATCGGAAAAGCTTTGGCTCGAAAAGGTTCGATGGTAATCGTTTCGCCGTTTTGGAAAGTACGCATATGCAGTTGGCAAACCGCAGTTTCGCGTTCTGGTCCATGGGCAGCGCCGTTGACGACACAACCACAAGATCCACAAATTCCTTCGCGGCAATCGGAATCAAATTCGATGGGGCGTCCGCCCTCGTTCATGATCTGCTCGTTCAAATGGTCAAGCATTTCAAGAAACGATGCATGTTCGTTAATTTCGATATCAAAGGATTCAAAGTTCCCTTGAGCGTTTGGTCCATCTTGACGCCAAACTTCTAACTTAAAATTTTTGTTAGCCATGTCGGACTCCTATTTATAACTGCGCTGGGTAAGTTGAACGTTCTCAAAAACCAAATTTTCTTTGTTGAGGACATGTGGCTCATTCGCCCCTTTCCATTCCCAAGCCGCGACGTATGAAAAATCTTCATCTACTCGCTTGGCTTCACCTTCATCGGTCTGATATTCCTCACGGAAATGACCACCGGCCGACTCTTCTCTTTCAAGGGCGTCCCTGGCCATGAGTTCGGCAAGTTCCAAGAAGTCGGCGGTACGTCCGGCAACTTCTATATATTTTGAAAACGTATTGGTTTCACCGGGAAGCTTAAGGTCACTCCAGAAGCTTTCTCGAATTTTTGGAATTTTCTCGAGCGCGTGCTCAAGGCCTTCCTTGGTTCTAGAAACACCAACGTCATTGTACATCACGTGGCCGAGCTCTCGATAAATATCGATCACGGTTCGCCCCTCTTTATTGGACTTATTCTTGGACGCAACATCCATGATGGATTGGAAATATTCCTTGGTATCGTCTTCTGCCGATTGGAAAGCCGGATGTTGTGTATCCACTTTCTCAGGCTTTTCTGTTGCCAGATAATTACCGAGAGTATGGGGAATCACGAAGTAACCATCGGCTAATCCCTGCATCAATGCAGAGGCGCCCAAACGATTGGCACCGTGATCGGAGAAGTTTGCCTCGCCGAGCACGAAGAGTCCGGGGATGTTACTCATCAAAGAGTAATCAACCCACAAACCACCCATCGTATAGTGAACGGCAGGGTAAATTTTCATCGGTGTTTTATAGGGATCATCACCAGCGATCTTTTTATACATATCAAAAAGATTACCGTACTTGTCTTTGATCGTCTCGTAACCCTGAGCTTTGATTTCTCGCTCAAAATCCAAATAAACCGCGCGGCCCGTTGGATTTACACCCAGGTTTTTATCGCACATATTTTTGGCATTTCTGGACGCAACGTCACGTGGAACGAGGTTTCCAAAACTTGGGTAACGACGCTCCAAGTAATAATCGCGATCGGCCTCTTTAATATCAACCGCGGTTTTTTTACCGGTTTGAATTGCTTTTGCATCTTCAGAAGATTTGGGAACCCAAACCCGTCCGTCGTTACGTAAAGATTCACTCATCAAGGTAAGTTTGGACTGGTAATCGCCTGATGCGGGAATGCATGTCGGATGAATTTGCACATAACAAGGGTTGGCGAAATAAGCGCCGCGTTTGTGCGCTCGCCAGGCCGCAGTTCCGTTGGAATTAAAGGCGTTAGTTGAGAGAAAATAAGCACGCCCGTATCCACCGGTACAAAGAAGTACAGCGTCGCCAGCATAGCGCTCGATTTCACCTGTTATCAAGTTGCGAACAATGATGCCCTTGGCCACACCGTCGACGAGGACGAGGTCGAGCATTTCTCGACGGGTATACATCGTAACGCCGGGGATGCCATCGCCGCCAGATTTCTTAGCATCAACTTGTCGCATGAGCGCGCTATAAGCACCAAGAAGGAGCTGTTGGCCGGTTTGCCCTTTTGCATAAAAAGTTCTCGACACTTGGGCACCGCCGAAAGAACGGTTGGCCAGCTCGCCGCCGTATTCGCGGGCGAAGGGCACACCTTGGGCAACCGCTTGATCAATAATGTTGGCACTAAGTTGGGCCAAACGGTAGGTATTGGCTTCACGCGAACGGTAATCGCCGCCCTTGATCGTATCGTAAAAGAGACGCCAAACGGAGTCACCGTCGTAAGGATAGTTCTTGGTTGAATTGATTCCACCCTGCGCTGCAATACTATGCGAGCGGCGAGGCGAATCAAGAATTGTAAAGGCATCGACGTGATAGCCTAACTCACCGAGAGTGGCCGCCGCCGATGCGCCCGCCAAACCTGTGCCGACTACGATAATACGTTTTTTCTTTTTGTTCGCTGGACTAACGAGCTTCATTTTCGCTTTGAAAACGTCCCATTTTTCCTTAAGTGGACCGTCCGGAATTCCTGATTGAAATGTCATTAGTGGCTCCCTGCAAATAGTTTAGATGCTAAATCAAAATGCATATAGATTGGCAGAATGAGAAATGCTGTGGCGAGTACAATGGCAATCACGAGCCCGAGACCGTAGATGGCTTTTGACCATTCCGGCTTCATCGCGCCTAGAGATTGGATTGCGCTCCAAAATCCGTGACGAAGGTGAATCCCAAGAAAAACCATAACGCCAACATAAAAAGCGGTTGTTAATGGTGAGGCGAAAAGTTCGACACAATATCGGTAGATATCTGCAACTTCCTTTCCATTGAGCATCGTCGTATATTTAGAACCAAATTCTGAACTTAATCTAATTTGCCAAACATGAAGTACAACGAAAAAACCAAGTAGGCCGCCAGTGATGATCATATTCGATCCAGCAATACCAAATTTACTTGGTCCGCCTTTGCCTTTTTGAGGCTTACGGTAACGATCTGGTCGGGCCGCTTTTTTCTCAACTACATTAATGTAGATGGCCAAAAAGATGTGCAATAAAAAGAGACCAACTAGCGCAAATTCTGCGGGATAAAAAAGCGGACCGAGGGTCGTCTTTAATCCTGCAGCATACGCATTGATATGATCAGGGTTTCCTGACAGAAGCGTAAGATTTCCCGCAACATGGGTTACGAGAAAACCGATCAATCCAAAGCCCGAAATCGCCATAATATACTTTTTTCCTATAGACGAAAAAAGTATTTTCTTTAACGCTGACATTGTTCATTACTCCAATTTAAACCTTCGCCCCCGCTTATAGATCATGACTACCGAGGAGTACAGGAAAACCGACAATTTCCACGCAAACACGTGGATAAACCGATTATTTGAGCGGCCTCGACCCACCCATTCGGAGGCAATCGAATTTGGCTATCGGTTAATGGTTTCCGTTTTTATTTTTGCATCATTATGTCACCTCTGGCTGGCCGATGCGTGGACGGGGGAGTGGCTCCTTTCAAATATTATTTTCCTTATCGGACTCTTCTTCCTTCTCATTCGGGCGAGCGCTTTGGGCTGGGTAATTTCAGCCTTGGCATGCGCGATTCCTCTTTTCTTCCATCGTGACGTGTTAACCCAATCAGTAATCTTACTTACTATTTCTTTTTCTGGATTCGTGTTCACAAGCGTCTGTATTGCTCGTCCTTCTCTGCGAGAAAAATACCTCACACTTCATCTTTCGACGGTGGGTTGGCTGGGAATGCTTGCCTATTTTTTCGCATGGTTGCACAAATTCAATCGCGATTTCTTAAACCCCGACTATAGTTGTGCAGTTTACGGTTTTGAGAAAGTTCAAAAATATTATGGATTTCAGTTTTCGGGATTTGACGATTATCTGGCAGGGATTGTTCTCGTTGTAGAATTGAGCATTCCTTTTCTGTATCTCCTCAAACAAAAGTTCGCCGCCCGCATCGTGGCCATTCTTTTTCATATTCCGCTTACCCTAACGATGGCGCCAGCCTTTGTATTTGTGATGGCCATTTCTCATGTGGCGTTCATCGACAGGGCGGAAAGAACAATTCTATGGGAGGTACTCAAAAAACGCGCTATTTTATTAATTCTCGGGGCTTTTTTGGCCACCGCGACAAGCCTTTTCTTTCATCATGAATGGCCCGAATGGACGATGATACCTCGCGAATTCATCCTGTGGTTCTGCCTTTTTTGGATGATCCTTAGCGCGAGCCAATCCACAAAAACGCCCTACCCTCGCCCTTCATTTCTCGTGCTGCTGGTCTTTGCCCTCAATTGCGCCTCGCCCTATTTGGGAGTGCAATATCAGCATAGCGCTGCGATGTTGAGCAACCTTCGAATCGATGAGGGATGTTGGAATTCGCTGATTATTCCTGAAGGAACGCGTCTCCGGGACGAATATGTGAGGATTGAAAAAGTACATTTTATTGAGCCTGGACGAATTGAAGAATATGAAAAAATCGTCCTTGAGCAACTATGGAGCCCGCCTCAAATTCTTCAAATGAGGAGAAATTGGTGCTCGGACGCAATTCGTCCTTTCTATATGGAGGGCACTTTTCTCGGGAGATCTTTTGCGATCCAAGACCTTTGCGATCATGGCGAAAGCTGGCCATTTGAGGACGACGGAATTTTCAATGTCGAATTGTTTCCCGATGCCTTGCGCTTCCAAAAGAATCTCTACCGAGATTGCCCGCAGTCGTGCGTGCATTAAATTTCGCCCTGACACAAAATAATACCACGATTAGAAAACCATCCGCTTCGCCAGATCATCGAAAAAGAGGTGGGAACCTATTCCAATCCAACAAAAATTTTGTCTCTACGAACGCCTTTCACTCAGAATGCTTGACATTAAGACGATATTTTGTAACAAACCCGCTCCCTCGCTCCTACATCTTTTGAAGGGGCAGACAAACCAAGAGGATTGAAATGGCTGAAGAAAGACAAGTCGAATACGAAACCGTTTACATTATGCGCCCTACGTCGGCTGCAGCCGATGACAAAAAAACACGTGAGCGTGTTGAAGGTATCATCGAGAATATGGGCGGACATGTTCTTAAATTTGATAACTGGGGCATGCGTAAACTAGCCTATGATATTCGCGATAAATCGGAACAAATCGTTTATGATCGTGGACAATACTCCTACTATCGTTACATCGCACCATCGAACACTGTTGCTGAAATCGAAAGAAATCTTAAGATTCTTGATTCAGTAATCAAGTGGCAAACCATTAAAATAGCTGACGATCTTCTACCTTCAGAACGTATTTCTGCTCCAACTGAGGTTGGCGAAATTGATGTTTTAGAAATCGGCGTTATTGAGCAAGAGGAATAGACCATGCAAATGCAATTAATATTAACAGAAGACGTTCCTAAACTCGGAGAAATGGGTGATATCGTTAAAGTCGCCCCCGGCTTTGGACGTAATTACCTTGTTCCCCAGGGCATGGCGATTCCAGCCACAGTTGGTAATAAAAAAGAACTTGATCACCAGCTTGCCATCATCGAAAGAAAGAAAGTCAAAGAAAGAGCTGCCGCACAAGGTATTCTCAACGAGCTTAACGGCGTTTCTATCACGATCACACAACGTGTGAGCGAAGGCGATTCGCTTTTCGGTTCCGTCGGTGCCAGAGAGATCGCAAACATTCTTTCCCAACAAAGCGGAAAGGAAATTATGCGCAAGCAAGTTATGCTCGAAACAGGCATTTCAAGCATCGGAATCTACAAAGTACCTATCAAACTTGCCAGTGGCGTTTTCGCTCATATCAAAGTTTGGGTTGTTGCGATGTAATCTCGCCCGAGTCGAGATTAAGAA
>JALSKP010000770.1 GCA_026988815.1 Myxococcales bacterium
TGATCGGGTTTTTCTGGAGAGGTGCGGACATAACTTTCTCTTGATTCGCAGAAAATCCAGAGTCCATCCAGGTTGCGAAATCAACGATGATTTTTGGAAGCGAGGATTCGATTACTCTAAATTCTTTCATACGCAACGCTATTTTTCCTCGTTCTACGCCGAGGGTTGCCGCTGCCTCAACGTCAGCCCAAAGGCAGGTTCCCTCATCAGGCAATTGCCAATATCTAAATGAGATTTTAGCAGGAAGCTTTCCTTTGCCCTCCCGTAGCTCAAAGTCTTTCATAGTGATGCGAATAGGACCCTTGGGATCACCTTTTCCGTTTTTGGAATACCGCCTGGGTATCTTTCCCGAGGCCATCAGGAGACTCGATGCGGGGCCGAATAATCGTGGGTCAATGCCAATACCTATGTTCGCTTTTCTAGAAAGCTCCGTTCGTAGGCGCAATCCTTTCCCCTTTTTCCGCGTCGCAAGGTTTGTCGTAAATCCAATAAATATCGTATGGTTTTTAGGTTCTGTTTTTACCAATCGCGGCGCGATTTTTAAGTTATTAATTCCGAAATTAGGGTTCTCGAATTCAAAAATACGAACAGGTTTAAGTTGCCTCGCGACCTCCTTGATAGCCTGCTTAGAAAACGAACTAGAGATAACACGTGACCACGTTGGAGGGATTTGTTTTAACGTTAAAGAGAGAAAGCGAGGATTGTATTGAATCGCTTTTGAAAAATCGATTTCGATTGCGCTACGTCCACTTTGGGCAGGGACAAACTTCAGCGGCGCAACGATAGAGAGGTTGCCATGAAGAGGAAGGTTTTGCTTACCAAGAATGGGGACCTCAATACTTGCCTTTCCAGACAATGCCCCAGAAATCCTTATACAATGATCGCACGCCTTATCGGCTCGAATTTTTAGGTTCTTGATCTTGGGAAGGGTGGACACTGCAATTTTCTTCCCGCCACCGATAGAGAGTTTGGTTTTGATTTTAAGCCCTTTTTCCACCATCGAGATGACACTTTTTTGTGCGACCTCTTCTAAAAAAGCATCCCTTAAAATGAGCGCAAAATGGAGTTCCTCTTCGCCTACTTTCGGGTTGAGCTTCGCCGCTCGCTCAATCACCTGATTGCATTCGCTTTTGAGTTTTTTACAATCCGATCCGCATCCCAAAAGACTTGTACCCAAAAAAAGAAAGCCAACGATAAATAAACGCGTCATTTTATACCTGGTTCAAAGGAAGCTACTTCCTGTAAAAAGAAAACGAAGAATACTAGACAGTCAAAGCGTCTAAGTTTTGTAAAAGAGTTTACTTTAGGTCTCTTGTTTGCCTATTCTCGAAATGGCCAAAGAAGTAACAAAGTTTAGTAAATTGATTGAACTTTCCTCGGGGAAGGGAGCCACAATATCTCGTCTGAAATCTTTGATTTGCCCGTTCTCAATTTCAAACTCAATCCTATACGCTTTTTCCTCAAATCGATGTTGGGTCATGTGTTCGATGAGCCCATTTGCATCGGTAAAAGAACTCTCTAGAGCGCGATTGAGGACCAAAGTATGGGTTCCCTTAGATGCCGGTAGAGGGTAGAAAATGTACCCCTCCAGCGCGCGGAATAGCCGTCTCACCCCTGGATCGTCCGAGGAAAAAGCCAAGGCGGTATAAGGCAGTGGAGAATGATTTTTCTTCGCGCTCGGCTCAGAAAGGACCTCCCAACCCCTATTGGTTTTACCGACAATGAGAAGCGCAAAATCCAACTTTTCCGATAAGGCAGCGATCCATCGGCGCCATTGTTTAAGGGGGGCATCGTACTGACCACTCAATCCTGAAATGACCAATGTTGAACCCATTTCTGAGGACGATAGATCGTCCAGAAGAGCGCTTGTCCAGATGATTTTATGCTCTATTTCCTGAGCGATACGGTCCCACTTTCGCGTTTGCTCTTTGAGTTCTTCGGGTTTGGGGATGAACAGAAACTCGCCTGTGCCACGCGGATCTTGTAACCCCGCCATACGTTTTTCCAGGCCAGCGAGTCGACCACGATAAACGTCTCGCCTACGTAAAGATTCGGCCAATTCCGCCGGGAATTTTTCACCTTCCCACTCGTTCATTCTTATCAGGATTTTTTCGTAATCTTGTTCCAGTTCTGCCGTTCGCGGATCTTTTGCAAGCGCATCTACGTCTTCGCTCAAGCGCTTTAAGCGTTCAACGATATCTCCGAAATCTGATGCTTTTTTAGGGCGAGCACTTATCTCAGCTTTTTCAATGCGCTCGAAATGAAAATCGACTTCCTCACCCACAGCGCTTAAATAGACACGCGATAGACCCTGATCCATGCCAAATTCTGTGAGCCGTTTGGCGAGAGGATTGATGAGCTTTTGTTCGATTCGATGTGACAGAGTACGCGCGCCATAACGTGCGTCCACGGATGAATTCGCAAATATTTCTATCAACCCCTCATCAACATCGATCATCATTTGTGCCCGACGGATGCCGCGACGATTAAGTAATTTTTGGAGCGTTCTTCTCGCTATTTTTCTAAGCGCATCGCTCCCCAGTGGGCGGTAGGGAACCACGCTATCAATTCGATTAAAGATTTCTGGGCGGAAAAAAGACTCCGCTGCGGAACGATAATGTTGCGCGCGATCTTGGCTACTTACATCGCCAAATCCCATCCATCTATCTTCGGTACTTGCACCTAGATTGGATGTCATGATGACAATCGTGTTCCTGAAATCGACGACTCTACCTGCGGCATCACTTAGGCGACCGTCTCCCAAAATCTGTAATAGAAGATCGAGAACCAGACTATGGGCTTTTTCGATCTCATCAAAAAGAAGGACGCAGAAGGGTTGTGATCTCACTTTGCTAGTCAACTCGCCGTCAGGATTTCTAGCGTTTCCAATCAAGCGCGTTGCAGCGCCGGCGGAATTAAATTCGCTCATGTCAAATCGGATGAGACGGTCGACGCTTCCAAACAAGTCTTCAGACAAAGCCTTGGCCGTCTCCGTTTTACCCACGCCGCTCGGACCAATAAGTAGTAAACTCGCCAAGGGTTTTTCTGGGTCGATGACGCCTTGTTCGATGGCGACGACCAGCTTTGATACGGTACGAATCGCAAGCTCCTGACTAAAAACACGCCCAGAAAACGCGCGTTCAATTTCGCTTGGATGACGACCCGTTCCAGGTTTTAATATCGTCATTGGCAAGCCCGTTTGTCGATGCACAACATCGCATACCAAATTGGCATCTACACGTATGGGTTCGCGATCTTCGGAATCCTCGAACCGTCGCTCTCCCTCGGAATGGCATTGACGTAGTAAGCGCACTGCCTTTCCTGGGTAGGCCTCGTTTCGAAAAAAGCGACGACTAAGATGGAGAATAGATTCGATACCGTCGGGTACAATTTTCGTTTTTAAGGTCGTCTCCATTTCGCGGACGAGATCGGTGATGACCGCTAAAGTATCGCGATAAGAAAGCGGGGGGACCTGAATGCGTCGGAACTGATCCACTAAGCCGGGCGAAACCGAACGCGCAAGGGCGTAGGTTTCGTCGGTCGCCTCAGTAATCATTGCAAAACGATGTTCTTCTAAATAGGGCTCGATGAAATTTCCCACATTTGAATTTCCCGAATAGGTTCGTCCAGCACGTACGACGCCGAGAAGATCTTCGGTAAAAAGCAAATCTCCGCGTTCGGATAGTTCGCGGCAGAAGGATTCTACACGTTGTTCCCATTGTCCGATAATGGACATGCCGGCGATGATTCTATCCCCGTTGGTTTGCCAGATATCGCGCCGTTCTTGATAACGCTTCGATAGCGCAAAAGCACGGTGGGCGGCTTCGTGAATGAGTGCTGTTTTTCCGACACCCGAGTCACCGATTAAGCACACACTCGCTGGTTGAGGACTAGTAAGTATGTTTGCTAATTCTTCGATTGTTTCCTCACGGCCAAAGGCGTGGCCGAGCGTGTTATCTTCGATACGATGGGTGAGATTATCAGCGACCTCGACCAGCACTTCGGGGCGAGTGAGGCGTCCGGCAGGTACTTCGTCAGAATATATCGAGGGTGTTGGGTATCCAAAGTCGACTTCCATCTGTTCTATATTCGCCACGTAATTACAGGCTAAGTTTTCAAAGGTGCTCAAGTTACGCGCCTCCGCATATTCGATGGCCCAACGATTTACGGCCGCATACATGTCATCGATATTTTCGATGGCGATACAAACACCTGGAACTTTGGGGAGCCAAATTCTGGTGATGTCCTCGTTTGCAAAAGCGCCAACGATCGTATGGGTTGAGAAAGCCAGCCGAATTTCGGGACGGTTTTCGCGTACCTTACGATGAATGTCCATATAGACGCTCGAAAGATAGGGAGCTTCGGGGGCCAACAGGCGGTCCAAATCGCTGGGGTCAAGCCCGCCATGAACGAGTTCCAAAATACGAAACATCAGCTCTTCTCTGAGTTGAGAGGGGCTCGGTCCTGATATTGGATTACAGAGTTCTTCGATCCAAGGAATGGAGACCGAGTAATGGCCTCTTTTGACTTGGGCAACATAGAAAAATAGTTTTAGTTTCATTCCCAATCCAAGGCGCTAAGGTTCCAAGCTTCGTCTCTGATGTGTTCTTTGAGCGAACTTATCGGATCGGAAGCGAAAAGTTTTGAGCCCACTGTTTCGAGAATATCGCCGTAAATATCGGCGCGAACACCAAAGCTTAAGGTCACATCGTTTACGCGGAAGTTATACGTTCTTGCCGGAAAATTTGGCAGCGAGCGTTTCATTACGTCCTCCGAATAGGGCCATGCGCTTTGCTCACCCAAGACAACAATTTGACAGGTACCGTTTCCTGAGTTGGAAACATAACGGTGAATTCCTTCCTCAACGCGTAACATCGGCCGGGCGTTGAAACCCTCGAAGGAAAGCGCGACCATGGCACAGGATTCTGTAACTTCCGTGATTTTTTCCCAGCTCTCTTTATCAAAATCAACCCTGTATTCATCGTCGGGTAAATCAACTTCAATGGGGTTCCACATCGACATTTTCCAATCATTGGTCTCGGCCCACTTTCCATACCAGCCGGCCAGAGTCTGACAAAAATGGTGTTGAGGCGAGTGGTTGAAAACGAATAAAACAACCTTATCGGGGCTATCGTAGGAGGCGTTCATCGCGTGAGTGAAAATCTCATCCACCCGCGATTCCAAGGTCTGCATGCGAGATCCGATCTCGGGAAGGAGATCAAAAGATCGGGTGTGATAGGCTTCGGTTGCGAGATCTTCTAAGGTCTCAAGTTCGGCGGTGATTTCTTCGGCAGGTTGAACAACTTTACGAATTTTTTCGGCATTGGCGGCCAGTTCGGCTGCTCGTGGATCATTCCAAAACTGTGGAGATTGGGTCGAGATATCGAAGTTTTCGATTTCCCACTCAAGCTCTCCAAAGAGAACCGTATGCACATAAGTTGAAAGGCGTCGCCGGAGGTTTGAAACTTCATCGACTTGTCGGAGCAATCGACTTCGCGATTCCATATCGGTGTCAGTCGCCGAGATGCTATGCACATCTATTTTTAGTTTATCGTTCTTGATCGATACATTAATGCGTCGCGCTCCTCCGACATCCATTTTATCTTTTGTGCTCGCCATTCGATTGGCGAGTTTCCAGACAAGTTCTTGTTCTATTTCACGTTTGAGTGGGCGCGCGCCGTATTTTTCGTGGTAACCTTTTCGGGCTAAAAAAGGCGCGACCTGATCGTCAAAATGTAAACTCACATCCTGACTTTTGAAGCCGTCACGTTCTTGAATCTTTGTCAAAGAGCGTTTGGCGATGTGCGTGACAACGTTAAGGGGAAGCGATCTGAAGGCGATGAATTGATCAATACGTCCAAGGAATTCTGGCCTATAAAATTTCTCAGCTTCTTTCCTGAAATGATCTTGATAGTCTTCAGATTTACTATCTCCAAACCCGATAGAGGCTCGCATATTGTCCACGCCGAGATTGCTCGTCATGATGATGATCGTATTCTGAAAGCGTGTCGTGCGACCTTTCACATCTGTTAAACGTGCTTCGCCGAGGACTTGAAGTAAAATGTCATAAACAGAAGGATGGGCCTTTTCGATTTCGTCGAGCAACACAACGCTAAAGGGTTCCCGCTTAACTGGCCCCGTCAAATCGCCGTCCTTTGAACCTTCGCCGATAAGGCGACTATAAGCGTCTGCGTTCGCGTACTCGCTCATATCCAGGCGAGTCATACGATCCTCGTTTCCGAAAAGAAAGGCGGCTAGGGACTTCGCCAGTTCCGTTTTTCCGACGCCAGTTGGGCCGACAAACATGAAAGAGCCCAAGGGGCGATCAGGCGAAGAAAGTCCTGCTTTGGTGATGCTCACAATGTTGGCAACGCTTTGGATGGCCTCGTCTTGTCCGACGACGCGTTTAGCGAGGGCGTCAAAAACGGTCTGTGGTTTGAGCTGCTGGGAATCTAATAGAAGGACCAGAGGAAGGCCGGTATCGGCGCAAAAGGCTTCAACGAGTTCGGTTTCTGAGAGCGTGGTTTTATACTGAGATAACGAGCTTCGGATGGTCCGCCGAATAAACTCGATCGTTCGGCCGAGCGGGCTTCCGTAAATGGCAAAGCGTTTTTGAAGCATCCACGCTCGGGATACTGCTGCCTCTTCGATCGAGAAATCGTATTTTTTTGCGAACTGAGCCGTACTTTTTTGGACGATGTTGAGTGCGCTTTGGGGAGAAGGATCGATGACTCGAACGACTGTGAAGGTTCGCGCAAATCCCACATCACGCTTCTCGATCTCGGACCATTCTTCGTTGGATGCCTCAGCCACGACGCGAACGCGATGATTGGAAAGAAAAGGGCGAATAAATTGTGCGAGATTATAATCACTTCCGTCGTATTTTCCTGCGTCCAAGGAGGCAATCAATCGACCGATGTAGAGAATAGAATCGGTGGTCTCCAGCTCGTTGAGGATGTTTTGAACTTGCTCCTGCCAAAGTCCGCCTTGAGGAGCGGTGGAAACCAAACGAGGGGAATCGGCGAAAAAAAGCGTCCTGTCCATTGCCCGTTTTTTGATGGCAAAGTCGCTATGATTTTTGGTCCAAGCGAGGTGCTTCAATAACGCTGTTTTTCCAACGCGGGTTGGCCCGACGAGTACGATAGAAATCGCTTTTTCTCCGTCTAAGAGGGATTGGATTTCGCCGATCAATTTGTCGCGTCCGAATACCTGCGCAAATCCTTTTTCTTCGGTTTTTTTGAGCGATTTAAATTCCCATTTTTGGGCGACTTTATTTAAGGTTGGTGTCGATTCTTGGCTCACTCCGCCAGAAATCGCACTTCTTGAAAATTCGCGAACATGGATGGTTTCGGGCGAGACCTGGGCGAGGTCGATGGGATCAAATCGGATTTCCAAATTCACAATTTTTGAACTTTTGGAAAGGGGACGGTGGTTGGTGATGCTCCAACTGTTTTCATGTATCGATTCGAGCGTGCGAGAGAGGGAATCGATGTTATTTTCTTTACGAAGATCGCTCTTTCGCGTCAGGGAGCGCAGAGCAAATTGGGGGA
>JALSKP010000771.1 GCA_026988815.1 Myxococcales bacterium
CTCCACACTCACCTTCACCGCAGGGGCCTATTTGGCGTGGCATTATACCGGGCAAACCTGGGGGATGATTGCCGTTTTCTCGCGGATGACGGGTTCTGCATTTTCGGACCGGGAAAGGATGTGGGTGCGGTTGGGTTTGAAGTTTTTCCTCGCATTTCATTTATGGTGGTTTTTAACCGTCTTCTTGAGCAGTAAAAATCTGGCTCCTGAAACGATGTTGGATCTTTACCCTCTTGTGAGTGGTCTTCTCATTGGTGGCGGGATTCTCTTTGGGACTTTGGGTTATGGCCTCAATATCTCAAGGTTGAAAATAATTCCTGACGTGAGAGTCTTGATTCCTTTTGTCGCCGTCTCTGTGTGGTATGTTGCGATGAGTGTGGAACCAAAAGCTATCTTTTGGGTCCAGATCGGTCATTCGATTCAATATCTAATGTTTCCCCTTCGCATCGAAATCAACGACGTAAAAGCTAAAAAAGAGCGCTTTCTCTGGTGGGATGCGATCAAATATCTCACAATTTTAACAGCCGCATGCGGTGTCGTTTTTGGCCTTCTCCCTTGGCTTATCGACCTGCTCATCATCAATGAAAAAATGAGAATCGGAGCCAAAGAATCCCTCGTCGCGTTCGTGAATATTCATCACTTTTTCGCCGATGGTGCGATTTGGAAAGTGTCCAATCCTGATGTTCGTAAGAAACTATTCTTCCATCTGAAGTAGCCGACTCAGATTGCAATACAAGCCTTTGCGCCCTCGCGACCAACCCTTAGATATCGTTCTCGCTCAGGTCCGCTACTTGCCCTGGCAAGAATCACAGTACCGACCAAAAGGCTCGTAAGTTGAACTGCACGATCTTGTGCAAGCGTTCCAAAATCAGGTTCAAGGGCACTCGCGATTAGGGATATTAATGCCATCCTGGCCGATTCCAAAGCCTGACTACCCAAATTTATAGCAACTTCCCCAGCAAGCGATGCTATCGGACACCCTTCGCTCTGGATAGAACGTGCGCGTCGGAAAGATATTCGTCCACGTAGGCTTCAAGCTAGCCTACCACCGGTCTGAATCGCTGCTTTGAGCGCGTCAAGCGAACAGCGTCCAGATCAAAGGGTAAATATACTATAGTGTAATTATACCTATCGCGAGATGGCTATTCATCAATCCTTTGATGGCCATGTAGTGGGCATTTGACTTAGAAGGGGCAGCCCTCTTCGCCAGAAAAGCCTTCCAAGAAACGCTAGTTAAGATATCACTTGGTCTGAAAGGCGGCGTGTTTAGCTTATTCTTATGATACATCCTCTACCAGAAATAGAATTCTCCGCGATCGAGGTCAAACATCCCCTGGTCCCAAAAGATCACCACTCTTTGATAGCCCACATCACCGATATTCACATGGGGCCTTGGATAAAGCGTCGTCACTTAGAAGAAATCGTCGATAAAGTAAACGTTTTTTCGCCCGATCTGGTCGCCTTAACTGGGGATTATATCGGATACAAAAAAAAGCCCTTGGTCGACTGCGCCGAAGCTCTTGGCGCGTTGAAGGCGCCAAGTTATGCCGTGCTCGGCAACCACGATCACTGGGCCGATAGTAGGCTGGCGATCGACAGTTTTGGAAAAAATGGCATCGATCTTTTACAAAATGAGAATCGAAAAATACAAATGAATGACAGCTTTCTTAACCTCGTTGGCGTTGATGACGAGGTCACTAAAAACGCAGATGTCCCCAAAGCCCACCATGGGATTATAGACGACTTTTTTACGCTCACATTAAATCACGTCCCCTCCATTGCCGACTTGTGTTCAACCCACGGCGCCGATCTCATTCTTTCCGGACACACCCATGGAATGCAATTTAACGTGCCACGTTTATCGGCACGTATCGCGAAGATGGCGAAGATGAAATATGTCGATGGATGTTACCATATTGATGACGCTCTGCTCTTCGTCGGCAGAGGTTTGGGATCTGCAAGTTGGCCAAGACGATTTGATGCTTTCCCCGAAATCGCTTTAATCACGCTGTCCTATGGAGAGGAGATGCAAATCTCGAAGCGAACATCCTGGCGAGCTAAACTTCGTAAGTAACTTTACTTAAATTTAAAGTAGCGTGCTTCGATGGCAGCCGGCGTTTGTTGACGCCATTGCACCATCGCATTCTGGTTTTGATCAAAAACAACACTCGGAAAATCTGCAATGCCGTTGCCCTTTTCCAATAAAAATGCTTCCCCCCATTTTCCGCCTACTCGGCGATTAACACCGATATTGGTGGTGGCTGTTGATGTCATGGTAGTGGGGGATTCAAACCAAACCGCTATCACATTACCCTCCCTATCGATTGAAATTTTGGGTTTGCGACAGTGTTTGGAACTCTTGTCAATATTTTCTGGAATACTCCATTCTCCATTAACAGACGAGGTTGTCCAGATATCAATTTTTCCTGATTCACTCGGTTGAGGCCAAATCACGACAGCTCCTTGAGGGCCGAAAGCGAGGTTGGGAGTAAACGCTTTTCCGTCTCCAGTTTTGGGTAGAACCTGGACATCTCCCCAACCTTGACCCTTGGAGCGTTTGCTCATATGCAAGAACGCACTCTGGCCAACAACTTTTTGTACCCATAACGCAAATATATTTCCGTCACGATCGGACTTGATAAGCGGGTGAAAGGCATCGTCGTCTCCATTACTTACAAGAACCGGATCTGACCAACCCCCTCCTATCGAACTCGCCGACCAAATCTCCCTTTTAGTGGCGTCTTTATCCACCTGGATCCATAGGATGGTCGATTCCCGATCGTTCATAAACACCCTGGGTGACTTAATCTCGCCAAGAACCGATCGGACGATACCCTCGTTTTGCCATGTATTATCTCGAAAAAACATTGTTCTCAGCAATGCGACTTTTGAATTCACAGGACGCTCTACCCAACTTAACAAAATATTTTCGCTACTATCAGAACTCGCATTAAAAAATTTGATAGCATTCGTGGAATCGTAAAGCTCGTTTACGTCCCCTTCCCATGATGCGTTGTACTTTTTTCCAAAAATCTTTTTCTGTGCATCTTGCAACCAAAACGCACGCACATTGGTCCCATCAAAAAGGATCCTCGGCCTGGGGCGTTATTCATCGTTGCCAAATCGAGCCGAACCGCGTCCGCCCATCCTTCATCTTCGGAGAAGGCCTTCCAAGGTCTTCAATCGTCCAGGCTTAGGCGAGGCAAAGCTTGCATACAAACTAAGTTCTTGCCTCACTCGCCGCAAAACGCCCCATGCGGCTGCGTCCCAATCCTGGATAAAACGAGGCGCGATAGGGGTCATCATAATCTCCAATAAGTTTGACGATTGCGCTTGAAAGCTATCCAATAAAAGTTTTGCGGTAGTATTCATTTTTACTAAATCCCAATCGCGGTTGAGAACCAAAGCAGGATAGGGCAAATGGTTTTCTAAGATTCGATCTATGGCGTCATTGACTGGTTGAAGATCCTCAGCGTCCTCAACCAAGTCATGATAAGCCGGAGCATGCCCCGCTAATCGCAGTGCTTGATTTACCTCATATTTCGGCGCGTTCAAAAAAGTAGAAATGCGTAATAGCATTTCCCGACTGGGAACCGCCCTCCCCGTTTCCAAAAAGCTAATATGCTTGGAAGAAATCCCTAACTCCAAGGACATTTGTAGCTGGCTATAGCGCTGGTTTTTCCGCCAATTTTTCAATCCTTCTTCTAAGCGACGCATGAATAACTCCAGATTCTTACCTCAAAGGTAATTGAGTAAGGGTGGCCAATCTAACATCTTACCTTATCTTTTGTGAGGAAAACTTATGTCACTTTCTACGCGTTCAAAAATTCTTTATTACGTCGCGATACTATTTTTGGTCTATTCTTTACTTTGGGCAACAGCGCCCTTCCCCTCCATCAACGCTCCAGCTCGCCTTATCCTAGATCTCGCCGATTGGCCCTTGGATACTTTTTCGAATCCTCTTTCTCGCGATCTTATGTGGGGATCGGCAATCGCTTCGGGCCTGCTCGCGGCGATTTCGATTTTCTTAATCGGCGTCATCGTTCCTGCACTCAGAGAAGGGAACCAGGGGGCCATTAGGACGACCATCATTGCGATGGTAGTCTGGTATACTATTGATGGTGTAGGGAGCGTCTTTTCTGGCGTGGGATCAAATGTCTTCTTTAATACCATCTACCTTATTCTGGTTCTCTTTCCACTGATTGGGATCGCGGATGACTCGCTTAAAAAGCGTTCCTAAAAAGAACGATTAGATTCCTATTTTAGTATCTTGACTTACCTTTTAAAGGCTACTGTCTTTGAAGGCGTCTAACCAAAAAAGAAGATTATTTTCATCACCACAACGCAAGGCTTGTTTTAAAGCCGATTCGATCACACGCTGTGTAAGTTCATGTTTTTCTTTTTCGACGACCATCCTTTTGGCGATGAAACTTCCGGCGCGAGGATATTTCAAAGAAAATAACTTCCCAGCCAATGACGCCCATCCGTAACTTGGACAGCGAGCCTGGTTCGAGAACTTTTCCGCTAGAATCGCAATCGTCTCCTCTTCGATCGCGTGTTCCTTGGTCAAAAGAAAAGGCCAGAGAAGCGCAATGGGGAGGTCTTTACCCTTTGTGTAAGTACGCGCAAGTTCTAGACAACTTCGCTCCAGAAAATCCTTATCTCCCGAAACGATTGCCAAACGGACATCGGACATTTCTTTTGGTAAGATTAAATCCTTTATCGAATCAAGGACGCTATCTTCTTGTTCTAAATTTTTCCGAAATGTGGTGCATTCTAACAAAGCGTTCAGATAGGGCTCTGGAAACAATGAGGCTTCCTCCTCGTATCGCTCGATTTCTTGGCCCTTCAATTTCACGGGAAGCATATTTAGAAAATCATAAAAACCAGACGCCCATTCGTGACGCGTTAGTGCGTGATCGGGTAGACGTTCTTGGATAAGTTGGGTGTTTAAGTCGACAAGCAGATCAAAAGCGCGCAAACGATCCAACCACTTTCGGGTACGGACCAGGCCATGAACGAGCCATAAAAGCTCCCCGCCCGACATTGTCCGGCGATCGAGCCTCAAGACGATTTCTCGTCCCTCTTGGAGGCGACGAACTTTAAGCAAAGCCACGCCTGTATGTAAATCCATCCCTTGAATCTGCTTCCCGCTCATCGCGCCCCTTCCAAGATCAGTGCGGTCCATAAGATCCCTAGCCCGGGTAAAAAGCAAAGCTATCTTTTCGTCAGATTCCTCGGCTAATTCCGCGTTAGCAGCCAGATGCAAACGCGCGCTCACATCTTCGGGGAAGGCATCGACGATTATTTTGCAAATCAAATAACGATCTGAAAAGCTGCCCTCCAAACCTTGGAGCCCCTCGCTTAAAAGGCTTGGATCTAAACGTCTCGATACCGAGGCGGCTTCGCCAACAACCTTGATATCCTGACTTTTTAGCGCAACCGAAACAAGTAAACTTGCAAACTTTTTGTGGTTCTCATGGTTCGTCCAACTATCCCCCGACACTTGACCAAGAAGTTCTAAAGCACCCGAAACCAATCTACGGCTTGCAATATCGAAATGATGATTTGATATTGCTTGTTCAGCACTTCGCAGCCAAAGCAAAATCTTTGCATTTTTAAATTCTCTGGAAAAAGAAGAACGCAATTCACGAATGTCATGAAGGTAATGCACTTATCTTGAAACCAGTCCAAGGGTAGGCAATTTATCCAGACCTTTTCGAATTTGCTGCAGGGCTTCAAAGAGCTTATCGATTTCGACTTTGGACTCAGGAATAGTCAAACGTTCTAAATCCAATCGTTCGGCCGGCGATGCAACCTTCTTGTCGAGATCAGCCTGAATGCGATCAATCTCAATTTGCTGAACGGATTGGGTTTCTGGATTATCCGAAAAAGTAAACTTAGATATCATCATCCGAAGCACCCCGATTTCATTCACTAAGTGTTCTTTGAGGCCATAGATCTGTTCCTCAGAATTGGTCGAAGTAAAGCGGTATTCATCCTGCGCAATAGATTCCCAAATCGCTTGGGCTTGGCTGTAGACTCTCGTCCATGCACCTGAATCTCTTGCATCGTATATCACCCGGGCGTCTGCTTCCATCTGCGATAACTTCTCTCGCCAAGCATCGGCCGACAACCCGAGCTGACGTTTATCATCGCCACGGTAGACGACACGCTTAATCGCATCCGTGGTCGCTTCGAAAAGAGACCAACCTGGTGTGAGGTCGCCTTCTTGGTTTTGGTATTCCTCCAGAATTCCTGCGAGTCGATTCGCAAGTTCCTGCATTTTATCAGGGTCAGTACGAGCGGTTTCTTTAACACCGGCAACCAAGGGATCTGTGCGTCTTCGAAATGCAATCAAGTCCCCTCCCCATAGAAGTCGTCCAACATCTTCCACCGAATCGAGCAGGCGTTCCACGCCTTCCCAATTTCTAATTTCTTTGGGCGGAGGCGCGTCAATTTGCGCCCAAAATTGCTGTCCGTTGACCTCCCCTCCCGCAAGTAAAGTCATCGCATCATCGACCTGTAAATCAAGATTTACAGGTGTCCCAACTTCTGTCTCCGGGGGAATACTGAGGTGGATGGTTCGAATCGGAAAGCGATTCTGAAAGAGGCGTAAAATCACCGCTCCTGAACGATCTGCGGTATAAAAACGAAAAGACTCCTTGGCCGGCAAACTCGTTCCACGCGCAAGGAGAACCTGTCGAGAAGCCCGTCCATCACGCGCGATTTCAAGATAAATATCTTTGGCCAATACACTCGGATTTGAGAGCGCACTACCGGTGGGTTTATACTCATCTACATGTCCTCGGAAAAGGGGAATTCGAAAGCTCGCCAGCGCATCGCCCTCGGAATTACAAGGCTCAATGGTGAAGACGTAGGCTCCCGGGTCAGGCAGTTCGAGATCGTCCAAAGCGAACGTGAGGTGGTTCTCCTTGATATCGGGTCGTGAAAGAGCGGCGATGTCAGCTGCTTGATTGAGTACAACGATAGACTCTGGAGCCTCCTCCAAACCGTGGATACCTCCTGCGATTCGGATGCGACTCGCATTGGTATAAAGAGGCGTAGTCAGAATCGCTTTTTTCCCCTCGTTTTCAATCACCAGACCATCGATATTGGCCGCATAGATCGCCGCGCCAAGTGCCACGCATGTATCGGGTTCATCCTGAAGAGGGGTTCCACTTTGGGTATGAGAAGCGAAAATTTCAGTAACCCGACTTACTATACAAGGGACACGCGTTGAAGCGCCAACGAGAAGTACATGATCGATATCGGCGATGCTCACCTTCGCACTTTCGGTGCTTCTGGCGAGCGCGGAATGACAACATGTAATGGTATCATTCACAAAATCCTCGATCAGGGCCTCGAATTCGATTCGACTGTATTCAAGTTCTAAGGAGACCTGATTCCCCTCTTGATCGGTAAAAAGATCGCGCCTACCTACGAATTGAACATCGGAGGTTGAAAGCGCTTCTTTGACCTCTTGAGCGACTTTCATAAGTCGAAAGAAACGCATCTCATCGTCAGAATTATT
>JALSKP010000772.1 GCA_026988815.1 Myxococcales bacterium
TTCGTCGCATTGCTCCATCAACGCCAACCTACAAAGCGATTGAAGTTTTTGTTGGGTTTCGTCGCATTGCTCCATCAACGCCAACCTACAAAGCGATTGAAGTTTTTGTTGGGTTTCGTCGCATTGCTCCATCAACGCCAACCTACAAAGCGATTGAAGTTTTTGTTGGGTTTCGTCGCATTGCTCCATCAACGCCAACCTACAAAGCGATTGGTACTCTATAAAAATCGCGAGCATATTCAAAATCTGTGATAATACACTGCTGGTCTCGGATCTCTCCTTTGCTTTTAAGCATGACTTTGGCACTATTATGACCTCTTTCTCAACACGATTTGGTAAACAATGAAACTATATAGCTCATCTTTTGACGATACCCTTCCCATCGCGCCAACCTTTTGCTTATGCGACATCGACTCGACGGAGTCCGGCCAACCCGTCACTTTTTCGGCCAACCTCAATCCGGCCTTATCGTGGACAGACGCGCCGCCTCAAGCCCAATCTTTTGTCCTTATTTGTTACGATGAAACGGTCCCCACCAGTGCCGATGACGTTAACCAGTTCGGACGAGAAGTTCCCGAAGATCTGCCAAGGGCCGATTTTTTCCACTGGTTGCTCGTCGATATTCCAGCCGATAGAGATCAAATCGCCGAAGGCGCATTTTCCAAGGGCGTACAAGAAAAAGGGAAATCGACAAAGGTACCGTTCGGGAAAACAGGATTAAACGACTACACGGGTTGGTTCGCCGGCGACGAGGCCATGGCCGGAGAATATTTCGGTTACGACGGTCCCTGCCCGCCATGGAACGATAGTCTGATTCACACCTACCATTTCAAACTTTACGCGCTCGATATTGCCCAATGTGATCTCGAAAAATCCTTCACCGGAACCCAGGTGCGTGACGCCATCGCAGGTCACGTGCTCCAAGAAACGTCACTTTCGTGCACCTACACATTGAACCCCCGTTTACGCGAATGAAGTTTTCCGATCTCGGCGATGATATTTCGGCGCTCCTTTCCCAACTCGAGATAGGCAAAACAATCATGAAAGACCATAAAATTTTCTCGCTTCTAAGCAGTGAAAAACGAAACGGCGTACTCAAAAATATCGAAGATATAAAAGACATACTTTTACATTCCCGCTACCCAAAGTTTTGTATCCTTGGAAATGCAACGAGAGATCGAAGAGATCTCCTTAGCCTTTTTCTGAATCCAACCGCCTTAGAAAGAGAAACTATTTTAGGAAAAAAATGGTTCGAAATCGGTCCTCTCCAGGTCGCAGATCTACGCACCCAACATTTCGATGAGTCTGAACAGGCTCTCGATGACATGATCTCAAAAGATCTTCCCGATATTATTTTATGTGTCATTCAATCCGGACTTAACACCGACAACCTTGAAGGCCTTCTTCGCCAAACCCTTCACGTCAGAGAAACAATTGAAGACTTAAAAGATGAAACCTTAAGCATCCTCTATATTGTCGACGAGAAATCAACAAGTAAACAGTTTTACGATATCAGGAAAAGAATCAACGCAGAATTTAAGACGCTTGGTGTTAATGAAAGCGACCGAGAAACCCTATTCTCTATCTCCAGAATTCGACCCATTTCCGAGGCCTGTATCGACGCCCTTCCCGCAAAAACTCGCCTACCCCTCGTGCGTTTAATGACCAACAAAAAAGCGAAATCAAAATTTCTTGATTCGATCATTCAACTCTCCATCGCTACCAATTCTACGATTGCTGGGGTTCCCCTTCCTGTTGCCGATTTGATTCCAATTACGAGCGTACAAACCCTCATGATCGTCACCATTGCCTACGCACACGGGCAGGAACTCAACGCGAAAGTGCTCGCCGCTTTCCTCGCCTCTTTGGGGATAAATGTTGGCTTGGGTTTTGCGATGCGTGAGCTCGTCCGGGCCCTGTCTCAACTTATTCCGGTCGCAGGTCCTTTCGTATCAGCCTCCATAGCAGGGACCACGACGGCGACCCTAGGAAAACAGGCCACCAAATATTTCAGTACGCATTAATCAACTCTGAGAATTTTTCTCGGAGGCTATAAAGATGGGCTCGTAGGTACGAAAGCAAGATTGTCCTGGAGGACTTGTAAAATTTGCGCGTTCGTATCGTTCTTTACCAATTGTCGACGACGCAAAGAATAAAAAGTGCACGGCGGAACGATATCCTCGTTTACTTTATGCAACAAACCTCTATCGCAATAACTTCGGGCGACGTGGTCGGGAAGTACAGCCAGTAAATTCCCAAAAAGCGAGGCTTCAAGGGCGCCTTGAAGACGATTAACATCCACCGAGACTTTGCGACGAATATCAACTGGCCATCGGTCAGTTGGAATATCGCTCTCGTCCACACCCGCAACAAAACCATAATCTAAAATTTGTGCTCGCGTAGGATCCTCGATTTCGGCGAGGGGATGATCTTTTGAACAATAGATCCCATTGGTGGTTTCGATGAAAGAGGCAATCTCGACCTCGTCACTTGGAATCACTTTTTCCGAAAATGCCAAATCCAACTGTCCCTGAGAAAGCAAACTATTGATAGAATCGGAGGGCACCGAACGAAGACAAATCTTTAACATCGAATGATCTTTCCCCAACTTTGCCAAGCCTTTCCACAAAGGCAAGGTCATGTCATCGGGCACCGCAATATGTACCGTTCCCATAAACTCAGAGGATTCCACCGACTTCAGACCCTCGTCAACAAGACGCATCGCCGCACGAAGCGAATCCAAAAAAGCACGGCCTGCCGGATTGAGCCGAATACCCCTGCCCTCTCGATCAAAAAGCTGGGTGCCCACGCTCTCTTCCAATAATCCAATACTTCTCGACAACGCCGACGGGCTTACACGAAGCTTCTCCGCTGCGGTCCGAACATGCTCAGTTTCTGCCACCGCTCGGTATGCGGGCAGCCAATTCCAAAAATCTGATAATCGTCGTAGATGGTCCATGGAAGTCTCCTTATTTAGGTTTACCGAACTTAGATGTTCGATTAATCGAAAGGATTCCGCCTTTATTTAATTTTTTGTGCTAAAAAAATCATCTTTCCAACCCTACAATTCTCGGTGTTTCTAAAAGGTCATTTTGTAAGGCGCGCCCCTGTGGTCGACCTGATAGAATTCGATGAAACTATTGACTAATTCTCATATGGTGTCATATTTACACTATGAAAAAACTTCGGCTAAAATCCAACCGCACAACCTTAGAGAATAACATTCCCATTCCCGCACCCGCTGCCCATCAAAGTTTGGTCAAGGTCCTTCTAGCCGGGATCTGCAGAACGGATATTTACGCTTCTCAAGGCAAGTTTGACCTCGAAGAGGTTACGCTCGGACATGAATTTTGCGGCGAGATCGTGCAAAGCGATCGCTTTCCGGAAGGCACCAAAGTGAGCGCTTTTCCGTTTGTGGATTGCAATCACTGCCAGGGATGCCTGGCCAGAAACGAAGCCTGTCTCGATCAGCATATGATAGGTTTGCAAGAGGACGGCGCCTTTGCCCAATATATGGTGATCAACGATTGCGCCCTCTACGCTTTAGCCCCATCGCTTTCCCTCAAACGAGGCGCATTTCTGGAACCGCTCGCCGCAGCGCTGGCGCCAATAGCGAAGTTAAAAGGCCGAGAAAAACAAAGAGGCTATCTACTCGGAAGGGGACGGATCGCAGAACTGGCAAAAATAATTTTAGACCTTCATGGTTTCGAAAATGTAAGAATGGGATTAGGCGAAGAACTCCATGCGAATGAGTTAGACTGGTTGGTCGAGGCCGATCCTACCCTAATTAATCGCGCGTTATCTTTCTTGCGTCCCGGTGCATTACTCATTGTCAAGAGCCGACCTGCTGATTTAGTAAACATCGATATCTCTTTAATCGTAAAAAAGAATATCATTCTTCAGGGGACGCGTTACGCTCCCTTTGAGGATGCCGCCAAACTTTTAGAGAACCCTAAACTGGCCATCGATGCTTTGTTTGGAAGAACATATGCCTTGGATGAATTCGAAGAGGCATTCTCAAGCGGTCTACAGGAATCCAAGAAACTCTTTTTCGACCCTCATTTATAATGTGTGGTTTATTAGGCGTGGTCTCCAAAAACACACTCCACGATCGCCAAGAAATTTCCGCAGCTCTGGACCTGATGATAGAAAGAGGACCCGATGGAAAAGGCATCTGGTCCGATCATAAGCAGGTAACCCTGGCGCACCGACGTCTAGCCATTGTCGATCAAGACAACGGCCACCAACCCATCTTTAATGAGAATAAAAACATCGTCGCCATCGTAAACGGCGAGTTTTATAACCACGAAAAGATTCGAAAGAAACTCTGTAAAAAAGGCCATCGCTTTCATAGTCAATCCGACTCTGAAATCATCGTCCATCTCTACGAAGAATACGGCGAGGAGTGCGTTCAACATTTAGATGGAGAGTTTACTTTTATTCTTTGGGATCGAGACAAGGAATTATTGCTCGCTGCGCGAGACCCTTTCGGTGTAAAACCTCTCGTTTTTTCAGAACACGAGGGCCATTTCTATTTCGCCTCCAAAGCCAAAGCCATTTTAGCGCTGACGGGATATCGAAAATGGAACACCTTTGCGCTTTTATCCAGTTTGCGACATCAATACGCGCCTCCGACAATGAGCCTCTTTGATGGCATTGAGGTCCTACCGCCTGGCCATCTTTTGACCCTGTCTAAAGGAGGTCTAAAAACCCGTTTTTACACCGACTTCATCGACCAGGATTCTCTCCCAAAAGAGACTTTTTCCTTGAGAGAACTTCTCGAAAAGGCGGTTAAAAAACGCACCCAAGGTGACCAAAAAATCACCTGCACGCTGAGCGGCGGTATCGATTCAAGCGCCATCGCTGCCCTACTTTCAAAACAACAAGAAAACACAGAGGCCTTTTGTTTGATCTTCGATGGACAAGAGGACGCCGATCGTGAGGACATCCACGCCCAACGTGTGGCAGATTTTCTAGACGTCGACTTACACCTCGTCGAAATTAGTCCCCGCGGCGTTTTAGAAAACCTAGCACCGGCGATCTATCATTCCGAGGGATTGTGTATTAACGGGCATCTATCGGCAAAATTCCTTCTTAGTAAAGCCATCCATAGAGCGGGTTATAAAGTCGCCCTCAGTGGTGAGGGAGCCGACGAATTATTTTTCGGATATCCGCATCTTCGTCAAGATATTTTTGGGAGTACGGCTAAGGCCATCTATGATTTTGATCGCGTTTCCTCAGGCGTCATGGTTGCACAATCAACCGACTTTTATCCAGAAATCACTGAGCGTATAGGATTCACGCCAGCCTTTTTTCGCGCCAAAAGGGAACTCGGAAAACGTTGTGCCCAGTTACTCCATTGGGGTCCTCAAGAAAGTATGGAGAACCAGGGCCTTTCCTTACTCCATGGATTTTCAATAGAAAAGATAAACGCGCTACCTATTCCCGTAGAAAAATCGCGCTATCTTTGGACGAAGCTGACTTTGGAAAAATATATTCTCACCACGCTTGGTGATGGAACAGAAATGGCCCATTCCGTGGAGGGGCGCACACCTTTTCTCGATAAAGATATCGTTCTATTTTCCAAGCAATTATCACCCAAAGAATGCTTTAGGGAGGGCTTAGAAAAGATCCATCTTCGAGATGCAATGAAGGGGATGCTACCAGAGCAAACCCTTGTGCGTCACAAGCAACCTTTTGTTGGTCCGCCTATTTCCTTTTTGGATTCCACAGCATCCCTTGTCCAAGATCGTATCGAGGCCCTTCGCGAATCTCCCCTTTGGGATAGAGATGCGTTAAACAAAATTTGGAAGATGAAAAGGCTCGACACACAAAAGGAGCAGCGGAAATGGGACCCTCTTTTTCTGCTCGCCTTTAGTACCCAAGAGATCCAATCCCAATTTTCTCTAGAGGCCCCTGACCAGGAGTGGCAATGAATTGGTGGCAAGAATTTTATGACGAAAAACTCGCAGCGATGTTATTGCGAACAAAAGATCTCGACGCAGAAGAAGGAACCCTTAGATTCCTAAAACAAGCGTTGCACATCGACGCTTCAAGTCGCGTCTTCGATCAATGTTGCGGTGAAGGACGCCTTTCTCTGCCACTTAGTAAAGCTGGCAACTCGGTGGTCGGCGTTGACCAATGCCAAGCCTATATCGACAAGGCGAACCACCTATCCCAAGCCGGAGACAGACAGGCGACCTACTTTTGCGGAGATGCTTTTTCTTTTCTTCCCGACCGACCCGTCGACGCCGCCTTTAATTGGTGGACAAGTTTCGGCTATGTATCGTCGGATGAGGAAAATATTAAAATGATCACATGTGCGTTTGCATCCTTAAAAGAGGGCGGGTATTACGCCTTGGATTTTCTCAACGCGCCCAATATTCTAGCGAACTTCAGACCCTCTATATTTAGCGAAAGTAAATACGAAAATGGAACTTTAAAACTTGAGCGAAAGAGCGCCTTTGATTTTTCTTTGGGTACTTTCACGACCTCTTGGGATTACACCCTTCCGAGCGGAGAACACGTTGTTCACCACAGTCGTATCCGGATGTATATGCCCATCGATTTAGTAAATATGTTTACCTCCACGGGTTTCGTTGACATCGAGCTTTTCGGCGATGTCGACATGGGACCCATAACCCTACAGTCGCCTCGTTGCATAATCGTTGCGCGGAAACCCTTATGCTGACGACCTTGCCGAAAGAAGGCTTACGCGCCGCCATTTACTCAGGTGACATTTATCGATTTGGCGCAACCAAGTGGTCAACGCGATTACAAAACTTCGTAAAGAACGCAACTAAAGAGCACCTTGGAAAAAACTACCGTCGTACACATGAAACGCTTAGCGCCCAAGCTTTCTTTGAGCGAATAGGCGGATTACGCTCGCTCATTTACGAGGCCCAATATTCGAAAACATGTATTGAGCACATCATCACAAGCTTGGGGGAGGAGGCAATCCAATTCGCCTACGAGCCTCCGAAACTTCGTGCTGTTTCCCACGAGGGACACCGCAATCCGAAGGCTGCACCTGTCTATTACGGACATCGAGATACATGGTATGCGACGCCGCAATCGACCATCAATATTTGGATACCTTTGGACGATCTTTGTGAGGAAGAAACCTTTGCCTTTTATCCTTCTTTTTTTGATCAGGCCCTCCTTAATAATTCCAATCTTTTTAATTTTGATAACAACGCCTTGGGCGCTGGTTGGTCTTCTTCCTCGGAGGGAATCGAGAACCTCTTCCCAACCTGCTCCACCCTCCCCAACGCGCATCACGAAAAGACATTCTCGATCTCCGAAAACGAGATCCTCGTTTTCTCTGGCAGCCATTTTCACAGAACAAAAAAACAATCTTTAGGGACGACCCGGTTTAGCTTAGACTTTCGGATCGTACATCTTCAAGACCATGCCCAGAATCGTGGCGCACCCAACGTCGACAACGCTTCACAAGGATGTTGCTTATCGAGCTACCGCCAGCCAGTGAGTCGAGCGCATTGAATCTCCTCGAAAAAATAGGCGAGGTACCG
>JALSKP010000773.1 GCA_026988815.1 Myxococcales bacterium
GAATGCCTCCCATTTTTTCCTTAACTTTAGCCAAGTGCTTTTTGAGATCCGAGGTTGTATTGGCCTGGAAATTCTTAATGCGAACGTAACCGATTTTATCCCCAAGAGCTTGGGAATCGACAGAATCAATTTTTATCTCGGCACGAACGATGGTGTATTTCTTGGCGACCGACCACCCTTTTCTCATGATCCACAAATCGATAGGCTCGCCGACTTTTCCACGCAACATACCCACTGCTTCGCTAAGGTTCATATTAATGGTCGAGACTTCACCAATTCTCATGATTTGGTCACGCGCTTTGATTCCTTTTCTGGAAGCCGGTGTGCCATCGATAGGACTAATCACGGTGAGCTGTCCGTCTCGAATCGATATCACGATGCCAAGACCACCAAACTTACCTCCCGTCTGGGTTTGCATTTCTTCGTAATTTCTCGGCGGGAGAAGGTTGGAATGCGGATCGAGGGTACTCAACATGCCATTGATAATGGCGTACTCCACTTCGTTAAATTTAATATCGGGATTGTCTTTAAGATTTTTTTGGATAAATCCAAAAATTTCTGACAAACGCAGTTTCATTTCCCAAAGCGAGGCGACGTTTTCCAGATTGAATTTCTTTTGCTTACCATTGGCGTGAATGAGAACGTTCTTTGGCTGGTCGTCTTTGGCCTTATCGAAATCGACCACAACTTCTGCGATCGAGTTTTGGATCTCATCCAAACCATAAACCATCATTTTTGAGGGATTGATTCTTGAGGGATCAACATAATTATCTTTGATCTGCAAAAGTACCTTCGAAAGGATTTCGAGTTTTACTTTGGGTCGATCGCCTGATTCGGAGGCCGAAAGTGTTGTATTTTTAACATCAAATTCGAATCCACGATCGCTATAACGGATACTCAGAACAAAAGCGATAATTAGGGATATTGCGGCAACGACAAATCGGCCTCGGTTTTTCAACATATGCATAAAAAGGATCACCTGTAGAGGATTGAGTCTTAGCTTTTAGTATAAGCTTTCCAGCCATCTTGGGCAACCGCTCTTTACGCGATCGCGGCCTCGATTTTACATGCCAGTGAACTTACTTTCCTAAAACACCGAGAAGGCGTCCTGAATTCCCACCTTTTTATCTTTCTCTTTGGTGCACAATTGTAGGGTGCGACCCTCTCTGGTCGCCTGGAATTGTAGGGTACGTGATTCTTTTCTGAGGAATTCGAAAGTAGATTGTAGGGCCCCTCTCTGGTGCGCCAAGCCTGCCTTCGCGGTGCGCACGAGGGGCCTCTATTTAATCGCACGCTCTACCGGTTTCAATCGAGAAGGCCTCGTTTCTCGAGGCCTCTGAACGACATGAGCCGACATTCACCCAACGATTGGGCCTCCAGATAATAGTTAAAATAACGTGAGTATTCCACAATATTGGAGGTCAAAACGAAATGCGTTCTCTCTTCCCCCCTTAACCAAAAAGCGAAGATAAACCCACCTTCTCCATGAATCGAATAATCCAATTTTTGTTGTTCCAACATTTTTAGAGTTGGGCCTAAGATAGGATGAGTTTGAAAAGGAGTTGTATTTTCGTTTTGCATGAGCGCCTCTTTTGTATATCCCTTTCTCGGTCACACTTTTATTTCGTTTACTTTTAATCCAAAATAATGAAACCAAAACACATTCAAATTAGAATCGAACAATGTTTAACCCTCTCCAAAGCGTCCAATTGCCCTCGCCGTAAGTTTGGCGCGCTCTTACTCGACCCTCTCCGAAACGTCCTTCTCATGGATGGCTATAACGGCGGTCCCAGAGGCGGGGGCGACCTATGTGGAGGGGATTTTTGTCTGCGGGACGAAAAAAAGGTGGAATCTGGAACGCGAATGGAGATCGGATGTCACCACGCTGAAATGAACGTCATCTGCAATTGCGCAGCCTCGGGCGTAGCAACAAATAACGCATGGTTGGTCGTCACCGGAGAGCCTTGCCTCTTGTGCGCCAAACTTATTCATCACGCTGGTATTAAAAGAGTCATCGTCGTCGGAGGCGGATATGCGGGCGAGAACGGAATATCCTACCTTCTCGAACACCATGTCGAGGTCGACAGCGTCGATGGTCCACAAGATCCACGTCTTGATAAAATTGGTTAGGATCGTTCGACCTAAAGCCACATTTCTGTTAATTTTGTTCTTCAATCAAACATGGACGTCATGAAAACGTTTTTTTTCATCGCAATTACTCTATTCGCTACAAATGTTTCTGCGCGTGAGCAATACAAGGCAGATCTTCCCGCGAACCGTGATGTTTTCGGGGAGTGTAATGTCTGCCATAATGACATTTCAAAAGACCGATCTAGAAACGATTTTGGTCGACGTAGCCAATCCTTCAGCGACGGAAGTACCGTTTTTTGGCGAGATTCCCTTTATCGGGGCAAACAGTTTTTTGAACATGATACCGACGGCGATGGATACTCGAACGGATTTGAACTCGGCGACCCTAATGGAACATGGGATGCGAGCATGCCCTATCCCTCAGCTGACCAAACCTATGACCCCAACGACCCCAACAACAATCCATGTGGAAACGGAACGATTGAAGGCCCCGAAGATTGTGAAAACAACGATATCGGCGCCAGCACCTGTGAAAGTGAGGGTTACCAGGCCGGAACCTTGACCTGTCAAAAGTGTTTTTTCGATTTTTCAGCATGCGGCCCCGAAATATCTGGTACCAACAACGGCTCCAATAATTCCACCAATAATGCCACGAATAGTACAACAACACCTTCGAATAACGCGACTCTGCCGCGCACAACCCAGACGAGAACCCGCAATCAAACCCTTCCCGATTCTCATTCTAACCAGAATACCAATAATGCTCTGGTGCCCGAACCGTCCAATAATTCATCTCCTTTACAAAATATAACGGCCTCAGGTTCTTGTTCGTCTACCCAACCCTCGTCAGCGTTTTGGATCTTCCTTTTTGTCCCTCTTTTCTGCTTCAGAAAACGAAAGTAAGACAAGCTAGTGAGCCAGATCGCGGACTTCGGTCAAACTCGTTTGGGAATGTTCTTCGAACGAGGCATTCCTATGAGGAGCATGAAACGAGAAATTATTAAATCCCCGAAAATGATAATACTAAAGGCGAGCTTTCCCTTACATAATCCTTGAAAAAGAAACCCAACAATTATAGGAGAACCTCGGTTAATACTTTGGAGATTGAATGAAAATTACAGTAATTGGAACCGGATATGTTGGATTGGTTACCGGCGCTTGCCTTGCAGATTCTGGCAACGACGTCATTTGTGTAGATGTAGATCCTGCAAAGATCGAAATGTTAAAAAAGGGCGAAATTCCGATTTACGAGGACGGTCTTGAAAAGTTGGTAAAGTTAAACGCTGAAGCCGGGCGACTCCATTTTACGACTGATGCTGCAGAGGGAATCAAGAGCGCGAAGGTTATTTTTATCGCTGTCGGTACGCCCTCAAGTTACGATGGATCCGCAGATTTGAAATATGTGATTCAAGTTTCTCAAACCATCGCCGAACACATTAACGATTACAAAGTTGTGATCTGTAAAAGTACCGTTCCCATCGGAACCTGCGACAAAGTAAGAGACACTATTGCGGCGCAAACCGATATTGAATTCGATGTGGTATCCAACCCCGAGTTTCTCAAAGAAGGCTCGGCCGTTAAAGATTTTCAATTTCCAGATCGCATTATTATCGGTGCCGCATCAGAGAAAGCAGCCGATATTGTTTCCGATATTTATGCGCCTTTTCAACGACGCGCGAATCGTATCTGCGTCATGGATGTGCGTTCGGCCGAAATGACCAAGTACGCGTCCAACGCAATGCTTGCGACCAAGATTTCTTTTATGAACGAAATTGCAAACCTCTGTGAACGTGTCGGCGCAAACATCGAAAACGTGAGAACCGGAATGTCCTTAGACGAAAGAATTGGTCCGCACTTTATTTATCCCGGCGTGGGTTACGGCGGAAGTTGTTTTCCCAAGGATGTTCGCGCGCTCAATAAACTGGGTGAAGTAAATGCCTTTCCTACGAAAATCTTATCAGCCGTAAACGATGTAAACGAAAAACAAAAACTGCGCCTTTTCGAAAGAGCAGAGGAAAAAATGGGCGACCTAAAGGGCAAAAAATTTGCCGTTTGGGGCTTGGCTTTTAAGCCTCGTACCGATGATGTTCGTGAAGCACCCTCCCTAGATACCATTCCAAAACTTCTAGAGGCCGGTGCTTCGGTCATCGCAAATGATCCCGTCGCAACAGAAAATGCCATTAAAGAATTGCCCGATTCGGCAAGCCTCCAGTTTAGCGAGGATATGTACGCTCCACTAGAAGACGCAGATGCGCTCTTCATTTTTACCGAGTGGTCCCAATATCGAAGCCCCGATTTTGATCGGATCAAGTCGCTGATGAATACCCCGACCATTTTCGACGGACGTAACCTTTACGACCCCGAAAAGATGGCCGAAAAAGGTTTCGATTATATCAGTATCGGACGTCCGACAATTCCTAAGAAATAATGTGAAGACCTATGTTCTTGGGATAGTATTGTTCTTTACTATCATTCTTATTCCCATTTTTGCCTTTCCCCAAGCAGGGAGCGCACCTGATTTTCGTGCGTTTTTCGAAAATGGAATCAGCGAAGTTGAGAGCGATGTTTACTATTTCATGACGCCTGGTCTTGACGCCCAGCTCAGAGTTCCAACGATTGGTTGTGGACAAGATGAATGTCGAAGCGATCTCCGATTTCGCCTCCAGGTTCCCTTTCGGCTACGATTATCTGAATCCAACGCACAAAGTCTTTTGCGCGAAGAGGATTGGAATGAACCCTCCGATTACGCGCGCGTCCTTCCACGTTTCCAATTTGGTAATAAAAACGAGGCGCTTTTTGTTCAACTCGGTGAACTTTCGCCCGTCGACATCGGACACGCGAGTATCGTTTCTGAGTATTCAAACGCATTTTCTCTAAATACTTTTCGTCCCGGTGCCTTGGCTATCCTCAACACAGAATTTGGCGGCTTTGAGCTCCTCATCGATAACGTTTTTTCGCCCGACCTGGTCGCCGGAAGGGTGTTCCTTCGACCTTTTGGAAATGCAAAAAGTGCAAACTATTTCGCAAGACTCTCGTCCTCTTTCGAACTCGGCCTGACTTTGGCGATGGACTACCATGCCCCACTAAGACTTCACGCTTTAGAAAAAAAAGTAGACGTTTACGGGCAAATTCGTGTCGAAGAAGAAGGAATAAAAACGATAGGAGGAATAGATGCAGAGTTTACTATTTTTTCAAACGAAGGTGTTGAACTGATTCCCTTCGCCGATCTAAATGTATCAAAAAAATCCCTGGCCCTACATTACGGCGTTGACCTGAATGTATTTGCGAATGAAATCCGTTTCTGGCTAAGAGGGGAAGGCCGACTTTTCGAAAAGAACTACATTCCAAATTATTTTGGCACGACCTATGACATCGATCGCTATCAATTTAGCGGTTGGGGTCAACCCTTCGCTACGCCCAAGTCAAGGGCGAGCTTTGATACAGAACTCGGAAAAGGAATACGTATCCTAGCTGGCCTTAGTTTAGACCCCACCCTCGCCTTTTCGATCGAATACGCCATCCATAACATCGGTCATTCTGGAAACCTTGTATTGAAAATGGACTGGCAACCTTTGCAAAATCTTTTTCTCGGATTGTTTTTTCTTAGGCCAAACTTTGAGACTTTCGAAGAAATTTTCAAAGCCAATAAATCTGTTATTGTCTCGGAGATACGCTACGATTTCTATGGTCCTTTTTATGCCTTTGCGAGCTATGAACAAAAGTTTTCACTTCAAGAAAATGGCCTTTATTCGGCGACCCGAGACGGCGCGTTGGGCTTGGGCGTGCAGGTTCTATTTGGAAATTAAACGGACGATGAACAGAAACCCAAGATGAGATTTTGAAAAAAACATTTCATATACTGTGGGTAAGTATTCGTTTTACGACCGTGTTAACGCTCGGCATTGGAATGATCGCGGGATTGTGTGGATGGCTTTGGTTTAAAGATGTCCGACGAGAAGTTCCAGAAGTTAAAGACATCTACAGTTTGCTTCCCGCTCATCCAAGTCATCTTCTTAGCATCGACGGTCATGTTTTGGCTGGCCCCAAGCTTACCCAAAGTTCTTCGCTCGATGAGCTTCCGCCGATGCTTATCGCTGCGTTTTTGGCCGCCGAAGACGAAGACTATTTTTCACATCCGGCCTACAATATCCGAGGTATTCTTCGTGCCGCCTGGTCCAACTATCGACAACAAGAACGCGCTCAAGGTGCCAGTACGATTACTCAACAATTGGCCCGCCGTTTTCTAACGCGAGAAAAAACCTATCGACGAAAAGTTATTGAGCTGCTCTTGGCCAAGAGGATGGAGGCACTTTATTCCAAACCCGAAATTCTACATGTCTATTTGGAATCGGTGTTTCTCGGGCATCGCGCGGAAGGGGTAACGCAGGCCGCGGATCGCTATTTCGCCAAAACACCTCAAGAATTAAGCCTTTCCGAGATGGCGACCTTAGCAGGTATTGCACCTGCACCCTCGATTTATAATCCGCGAAAAAGCATTGAGAAAGCCACCCAGCGTCGCAGACGCGTGCTACGGCGCATGCGCGAATTAGGAATGATTTCTAGCGCCGAGGAAGACAAAGCAAGCGCCGAGCCTGTGATTGTTCGCAGAAGAAAACCCCTCGATCCAACCTTGAACAATACCGCCATTCGAATTGCCAACGAGCAGCTCGAAGAAAAAGGGTGGTTTGAAGGCGGATATACGCTGGTGAGCGGCGTAAATATTGACCTTCAAAAACGTGCCCATTCGAAGGTCTTTTCCGGCGTGGAAAACCTTGATAAACGGCAAGGCTGGCGAGCAGAATTGGGGAGAGTAGCGGTCGGAAAAGAAGGTCTTCTATTGGATAGGTTGAAAGATCAAAAAGGACCTATAAAGGTTGCTTTGCTTACCAATGTTGAAAAATCCCTTCTTACAATAAATACCGGTCATTCCAATTTCGACCTATCCTTAGCAGATACGAAATGGGCAGAAGACGCAAAAAAAGACAGGCACTTTAAACGTCCCATCTTCTTAAAGTCCTTCGACGATATTTTAGAAAAAGGTAACCTAGTTTACGTTAATGAGGAGACGAAAGAGCTCCTTCAATTTCCTGTTTTCGAAAGTGCGCTTCTCTTAGCCGATACGCATACCGGCCGCGTGCTTAGTCATGTTGGTGCCATCGATCCCGAACGTGATGCTTTTGATCGCTCTCTCCAGGGCTGCCGCCAGCCGGGTAGCGTCTTTAAGCCGGTGGTTTACACCGAGGCCCTTCATCAAAACCTTCATGCCGCAACGATGCTCTCCGATGTTCCCGTCGAATTGTCCACGGGTCGGGGAGGCGTCTGGCGACCTCGCAACGCAGATAGAAATTTTCGTGGCTATATGACTTTGGCGAACGCACTCGCGGCGAGCCGAAATATTCCGGTGGCGCGATTGATG
>JALSKP010000774.1 GCA_026988815.1 Myxococcales bacterium
CCCAGAAAAAACAGATGACGGAAAGATTGACCCTGTAAGCTTGGAAGCTGACTCAAAAGGGCAAAAACCCGAACAGGCTAAAGAGAAAAAAAAGGAAAAGTTGCCACTCGCTTCGACGCCGAATTTCGTGGCCTTTGATTTTCTAAACAACCGTCCACTTAGTCAAGATGTTTACAAAAACACATTTTTTGTCGATGCCGCCTCGAACGATTTCGTGAAATATATTCATGGGAATCACCAGAAGCATTGGAAGCTAGGACTTGAGGTCGAGGGCGAAAAGGGCGCGGCGATGCAAAAGACCCGAACATCAACCTTGTGGATGCCAGGCCAAAAAGGGGCAAAGACCCTCACCTTTAAATTGCTGAACACCAATCCCAATCCAAATACCCTAAGCGTCACCTTGAATGGTAAAAAACTTGAGCCTGCCAAATTGAAAAAAGGGTGGCAAATAGTAAGCTTTGATACTAAAGGCGCAGCTTTGGACGAGAATACAATCGCCCTTTCCTTTGCCGGTCTCGGTCGCATCAACGGTGTTCTTTCCGGAGGGGCTCTTCAATGGATTGCACTTGGACAAGAGAAAGAAAAACATCTGACCTTCACTGGAGGCCAACAAGGTAGGGTCGAACTCCTAGCAAACCATCAGCTCGTTTGGCATGTTTGGGCACTCGATAATTCTTTCATTCGTGTGGATTTTGAAAGCGATACCCAATGTCCGATAAAAATAGAACTCAGGAATGAGGCGGGTAAGAAAGTAACCTCAACTTTCACGCCTCTAAAAGAAAATGGAAAGCGTCAACAAGCCTCATTCGATGTTAAAGAGCTAGGCGAATCCGTTGTCCGAGTGACCGCTGGTTCTGTCGGCGAGTGCAATCTTCTATTACACGAAATGGCGATGGGAATTCCCGGTAAACAGCCCGTCTTACCCAAAGCCAATCCACCCAAATATGTCCTCTTTTGGATGATTGATACCCTTCGCTCGGATATGCTGCCCATCCATTTCAAAACCGATGTTATCGCACCCGAGCTCCAGAAACTTGCCAAAGAAGGCGCCTCCTTTGAACTTGCCTACGTGCAGGGTAATGAGTCTAAAACGAGTCATGCAAGTGTCTTCACCTCCCTTTATCCCAACCGACACAAAGTTATAGGAAAAGGTAAAGTTGCCTCCAAATTTGAAATTATGCCTGAGGCTATCAAAAAGCTTGGTTATAAAACGGGGGCCAATATCGCAAATGGCTACATCTCAAAACCTTGGGGATTCGTCCAAGGCTGGAATATGTATCTCAATAATCTTCGTGAAGGACATACGATTAACGGTCAAAAAATGGCCAAAAAAGCTGCGAAGTGGATGATCCAAAATAAAGAAAAAAAACACTTTATGTATGTTGGCACCATCGATCCTCATGTCACCTATCATCGTCATAACGACCTTATCGAAAAGTATTACCCCGATAAATACTCCGGGAGATTTGATAGAGCGTGTTCGGGACAGGACCTCGGCCTCATTAAGGGGAAAAAGCTAAAAGTCAGTGATAAAGATAAAAAACGTATTGAAGCGCTCTACAAAAACGAGGTGACCTACGCCGATGGCGCTTTCGGAATTATAAGAAAAGAACTCGAAGATGCAGGAATGTGGAAAGACACGATGGTCGTTGTTACCTCCGATCATGGCGATGAGTTTTGGGAACACGGCAAAGTGGGACACGGACATAGCGTTTACGAACAACTCGTCCATGTTCCTCTAATTATCTATTACCCACCACTCATTCCGAAAAATACCGTCCTGACATCAGGCGCCGATAGCATCGATATTTATCCGACCATCATCGATATGTTAGGTGGACAGCGTCCAAAAAACCTTCAAGGGCAGAGCCTTTTACCAACAATTCATGGTCTTTCTGGCGCCTATCCTAATCCCGCGATTTCTACATCTTATCTGCGTGATTATGGTCTGCAAATTCGCCAGTGGAAACTCTATCTCAAACACGGAAAGTTTCGCGTCTACGATAGAGAAAATGATCCTCAAGAACTCACCAACGTTGCCAATGATCATCCCCTTGCGACGAGAATGCTTCTCAATTCCGTCGGCTGGTTTCGCTTCCGTCGTGCAAAATGGGACAAACAAAAACATGGAAGCGCGTCCAACCTAAAAGCTGGTTTCTTCAACTAAATTACCTTTCTCGTAGATTAATGCTCTTTTAAGTGTTTTTAAGCCTTCTTTAAGTGGAATAATTCTGTTGACTTATTAAGTTTGGTCTCCACCTGATGGAGGCCCAATGGATAATGCTAAAAATATAATACTCTTTCTTACCCTTCTCGTTGGATGCGGTGGCTCAGACATTCAAGGTGGCCAATCGAGCGCACAATCTGATCTTAACCAACCCGATCTGAACGAAAGCGATTTCATTTTACGGCGCTCCGCCGATGTAGCTCTCAGCGATTCACCTAGCGACGATTTATCTATAGAAGAAGACCTAAAAGATAAAGAGGAAGAGGTGGGACAGAAAAGCTGTAACAATCGGGTTTATCTTGGCCGCGCGACCAGACATACTCAACAATTTTCTGACTTGATTCGGATCAATGATAACGGATATATCGCGATGTGGCGCTCCAATGACGGCATCGAAATACGTCGATTAAACAACCAGGGAGAAGTGATAGATCAGGAGGTCATTTTTCTCGAACGCGATGACGAGGGATCACCAGCGCAGTTGATAAAAAGCGGTGATTTTCTGTTTGGCATTTTCTTTCAAAAAGAAGGAAAGACCTAACCCCGTTCTTGTCGCAGATTCTGCAACGCAAAGCGCCTTAATATGGACGGAGTCCAGAGAGAATGAAGTGTTTTTTGGTTGTTTTGATGCATCGGAATTCTAGAAAAAACCAACCCTTCAGTCTACTTTTTCTTCTAAAAGCATCAAAGCCTCGCCGCTCTTATAAGTAAGAAGAATACGCAGAAGATCTTTAAAGGGGAGGAGGAGAGCACGCGCAAGTTCGGCCTCTGTTTTTTCGGCACCAAAAAGGTTAACGCCAAGAATGGAGCTTTGAACGCCAAGATCAAGCGTGCCGTATTGAAGGGTTATCCCTTCGCCTTCTTCCAATCCCGACAGATCGCGAACGCGTTGGATGGCATCAGAGAGGCCGCCGATGGTATCGACGAGCTTAACTTCTTTGGCAGCCATCCCAGACCAGACATGTCCTCTGGCGACCTTATCGACCTCCTTTTGATCCAAGGGCCGTGTTGCGGCAACTTGCGTGAGAAATAAATGGTAAAGATATATAAGGTTTTTCTTAATACTTGCGATCTCCTTTTCGTTCCATCCTTGGTAGAGGGTGTAGCGAATAGGATTACCTTTTTGGTAAACTGAGCGATTAATTCCCAGACTTTTCATTAGCTTGGCGCCATTAAAATTTCCGGTAAATATTCCGATCGAGCCAGTAACCGTATTGGGTGCGGCGAAAATTTCATCGGCACCTGCAGCAAGATAATATCCCCCGCTGGCAGCGACCCCACCCATGGAGGTTACAACGGGTTTTCGTTGGGCGAGTTTTCTAATGGCCCGGTAAATTTGGTCGCTCGCGAGCGCACTTCCTCCGGGGCTGTTGATTCTAATAACGACACCTTTAACGCGAGAGTTTCCGCCAAGGTGGGCCAGTGTTTCTAGAACTGATTTGTGCCCCACAGTTTTTTGACCAAGGAAAGGGATGTTTTGTGAAGATCCACTTACGATGTCGCCATCAATCGCAAGGACCGCAATGACGGGCTCTCTATCCCATCGTTCTTCGCGCGTTTTCACAGGAGGATAGGAGACAACAATATGGGACGAGATTTCTTTTCTGAAAATAGCGTCGCCTTCGTCGGCATATACAATTTTTTCGGCCCATCCTTGGGCGAGCGCTTCATCGGGAAAGAGACCATCAGAATGGATTAGCGATTTTACCTTTTCAATACTGACCTTGCGAGAAGAGGCGATACCTTTGAGGGCTTCGTTGTAGAAGGCATCGATGTATCCTTTCTTTTGTTCTTTGGATGCCTCACTTGGCTGCGATTTTACGAAAAGCTCGGGTGCGGACTTATAGTCTCCGATTCGAACGAATTGCGCTTCGATGCCGGTCGAGGCGATAGCTTTAGCCGCATTCAAAGTTGAGGTACGAATTCCACCTAAAGCGAAGGTTGAGTCTGGCGTAATCCAGATGCTCTTACTGGCGGAGGCAATATAATATTGGCGCAAGTTAGGATTGGAGAGATAGGAAATGGAATTTTTTCCTGAACTTCGAATATTGTTGATCAGTTTACGAATTTCCCACGCTTGGGCCCAAGAGAAATTGCCTTGTCCGACGGTCACAAGAATTCCTTTTACACTTTCGTCTTTTTCGATCGCGATAAGTTTATTGACCAGATCGAGGAAAGAGCGAGACGAGGAAGATAGAAGTTGAGTCGTTTTTTGTTCCGCATAGGTGCGATTTAGATCAACCAAAACCCATTTATCTTGGCTAGAAATAGATCGTTGTTTATAGGGGGAAACCCAAAAATATCCGCCCCATCCTTCATATGCGAGGTCGCCATCAAAACCCAAATTCGAAAATTTCGATCCTACGTCAAATCCGAAATGGGTTTGAGAAAGCGAGAGTCCCACACCAATCTGATTGAAGTCAAAACTGGCTGTATCGTCGGTTCGGTTGAAAAGGAAATCGGCGTTCGAGAAAAGTCGAACACCATGATAGGGCTCGATTAAAAGACGCGGCTGGATACGTACAAAACGACTTCTTGAATCGGTATCGAAGGCACTTTCTAGGGTAAGTCGACCGCCGAAAAATCGCAGCGCTCCGCTCATACCATATCGAAGGGGAAGGGAGCGCGTTTCGGACAAAAAGCCGTTATTGATATCTCTTGCGAAAAAGGAGAGACCGAGCCATCTCGCCGCTCTCCATTGTATTCCGGCATCCAAGGTCGCAAGATCGTCTAAGGCCTCAGAGGTTGAAGAACCGAACCAGTTAAGGCTGCTTCCGACGGAAAAATGACCGAAGGCTTTTCCCAGAGAAAGTGTGTACTTTCGATAGTCTTGTTGACGTCCTCCTAGTCCAGGGCGGCGAATCCACTGGACGCCCAGGCCGGCGCCTAAGGCCTCCCCTCCCACGGCGAGGAAGAGGGCGTGACCGTCAGGTACAACGCCTTCAAGGTCCTGGGTGGGAAGGTAAAATCCGTATCCAAACTCAACACTTCGCATGAACCCTAACCCGGCAGGGTTGCTTTCGATAGCTGTGGCGTCATCGCGGGTAATGCGAGAAGGGTCGGGAAGTCGAATACCATCGCTTGGCGTTTGTGTTTGAGCGAAGGTCGAAAGAGGGACTAAAAATGTAAAAAACGCGGCCAGGGCCGCGCGTCGTATTCGTGTTTTCAATGGTAACCGTTTTTATTAGTTAAAGTCTGCCGAGGATCCCTTTTTGCGTTTTGGCATCGCTTTGGGCTTCTTGCCTTTTTTATTCTTCATTTGTGCTTTGGCCATCGACTCAAGCTGGACGAGCAGTTTAGAAACCGCTGCATTGGAAATTCTAGTTTGAATTCTAACCGTATTTTTCTTTTCGATTTTTACCTTAAGGTTATCTACCAATTCTCCAGCGCCAAACATTTTTGCCATACCACCTTGGCTTTTGACCATTTGTTCGAGGTCTGCTTTTGCTTCGGTCGCATACTCAGGTTTAGTCATCATCGTTTTTGCGATGACGGCCAGTCCCGATTTTAAACTTGCCGAGATTGAGGTTCCTTTCAATTTTGGAGATCCTTTGAGTGCCGCGATTGCCCAGACACCTTGTTTGAGGTTGGTGTTGGCAAGAATACCTTTGATGCCTTTTGCCGTTTCTACTGAGGCGCTCTTTCCTTCGGCGGTTTTCCAAACGAGAGCGGCATTTTTATTGCTCGCCAAAATCAAGGTGCTTTCACTTAGTAAACCCAACTCCATTTTATCGAATTTCAAAATCGTAAAACCGGACGGCGATATTACGGATGTTACTTTTTTATTTTTCCTGCTCAAAAGCGCTGTGATTTTTTTAAGGTCGAATTTTCCATCGATGATGATGACAGAATCTTTGGGAGAAATGTTATTCGGATTCATACCTTTGGGAGCTTTTGAGGCCACAAGTACCGACTTTACATTTTTTTCAATATTAATCACGCCGTTGTTTAGGGCAAACGCGAGGGCGGATTTGGCAGGGGCGTTCTTCTTAAGATAGGCTATTCCTTTTTTAAATAATTTTGTTCCTTTAATTTTTGCGACATCAACACCGAAGACGACTTTTGAGTTCTCGGGCGCGTATTTTAAAAGGGCTTCTCCGTTCGCCGCGAATACTTGTGCGGGAAGAAGAAGGGTGACGATAAATAGGGCTAGAAATTTCTTCATTTAGTAACTCCAAAAGGCCGTTTGATGGACCAAATTATTGTGACACCCTAGAAATGCTTACGCATTATGTAAAGTGTAGTGTTCAATCTCAACCGAGGTGCGAGTTCACCTTTAAGACGTTAGCGCAAAGGTGAAATTCACAGTAGCGAGTCGAAATTGCCGGACGGACCATCGCCTGGTATGAATAGGCTGAATTTATAACACGGATCTTCTATGAAATTATTTCTCAGCCTCCTTTTTATTTTCTCTTTTGCCTGTTCATCCGACGATAATAACACATCGCCGAAGACCGATATAGGTAAGACGGATACCAAAACTGAGCCTGATATGGGTAAGGATAGTGCCGATGATGCTGATACCTGCTGTACGGACGAAATGTGTGAGGTCTCTGGGAAATTTTGTAATCCGGATTCCTGCTCATGCGAAGAACCAGATGGATGCACGGCCGCCGGCGAGGCATGTGTTGCTGGGAAGCGTGATGCGGACGGATTAGCCTGTATTGAGTCGACGTGTTTAGAGACTTGCGACTTCTTCGATGCTGGCGCGTGCCCGAATGGCAAAGGATGTCAGCTGGTTGAAAAAACGGAACTTCGAAAAAGCGGAAATATATTAGGATTCTGTAAAGATGAGAATCTCGGTACGGCATCTATTGGCGATGCGTGCGACGGAACAAGCACCTCGACGACCTGTGAGGACGTCTCTTTTTGTTGGGGGGGAACATGTCGTCAAAGATGCGATGCCTTCTCCAAATCGGGCGGAAGCGGGATGTGTGCACAAGCCACTGAAGAATGTTTTATCACCGAGGGTCAGGCTTGGGGAACATGCCGCGTCTTCTGTTCCCCATGGAATGACACCGATCAATGCCAAGCTGAAGAAATTTGTTTCCCAGACGGGCGCATTGGCGGGGTGGGGGAATGCAAAGCGCATCCTGCTGGCCCGGTCCTCGAATCGGCGGCCTGCGATGACGCAGCCGAGGCCACACGTTGTTTAGCCGAATTTAGTTGTGTGGATAATATTTGTCGCGAGGTCTGCGACCGTGGACAAAACGGAGGAGGGGGTTTAGGTGATTGCCGTGCACCCAGAAGTTGCCGCGTGATCACAGACGGAAACAATG
>JALSKP010000775.1 GCA_026988815.1 Myxococcales bacterium
TGGAGCCGTGGACTCGGCCAGCGAGCACTAAAAGTCGACCCAATCTCGATCTCTTCGGCTTCTGTTCCATCAATGATTTGCGTAATCGCCTCACACAGATTGGCTGAAATTCCGGCGTTAATATTATCGGTAAAAGGAGCCAAGTCTTTGGTGATTTGTGAAAGTCTGATGGCGCCCTCTAAAGCCGCGATAGAATCAAAAAATTTTAAACTTAGCCGTCGCTCGTCCGGTAAGGTGAGTTCGCCATCGAGTTCTAATTCCTGTTGTGTGTTGAATGAAGGGGGCAGGGGATTTTCGATCACGACCACATAGCTGCCAATTTCAGGTAGACCAAATTTCGTATTTCGAAGAAGCTTGGAAACGCCCGCCGAACGCCGTGAAGAATGAACCGCTCGAGGATTAAAAAGAGATGCGCCAACTGCCGAGAGGAGTTTATGAACGCCTTGAAAAACATCCTTACCCACTTCGACATTCAATTGTCCATCGCGAGTATTGGCAGATTTAATGCGAACTCGAATAAGATCCTTACCTTCCGCCAGAATATTCCTCAGTAGAGCCGAGGGATGAATTTCGAGAAAATCGGAAAGTTCAGAAATAACTTGGGCAACGGCAATTGAATAATCCGGCGCGTTTTCAAGAAGAGGAATATCGATCCTAATGTTGTTTTCATTTTCAAAAGAAGCCCAACGCGAGTCAGTTGATTTGGAAGTCCATCCTGACGCCAGAAGGAAATCAGAAAAAATCGCTGGAGAAGGTGGGACAACAAATTGATCGATTCTCATGTTTTTAGAAATAGTCATAGATCTTCGCGCCTCGCAATCTTGTCCATAATTTCACCGACCGCCTCCACATTAAATAATTGATTTCTAGGGATTTGAACACTACGGCTCGTTGTATTTTCGATTTCAGGATAGCCGCGAAAAGATGCCCAATAGCCACAATGTTTCATGACTAACTCCTCTTCATCGAGTCGAACCCATTCCTCTCTTTTTTGAGGAACCACAATAACAACTAATATTCTCGGAACTTGATAGTTCGAGTAAATAAGTTCTTCGTAGTTTTTAATGGGAAGAACTTCCGTCAAAAAATCTTTCGTCGGTTTTTTCGACGTCGTTTTAAGTTGTACTTGGACAGCATGGGAACGCCCGATTGTTTTGTAGGGACCTTTATGAAAAATTTGAATATCCACACCATCGGCATCAAGCATTCTGCTACTTACCTCCATGTAAAAACCAGCTGCGTGTACGACTGCTCTCACAAACGCGATGCCGAATTCCCCTTTTAAGTTATTAATATCTTCCATTTCTGCGTTCCCCAATTCTAGACGCCACCAACCTAGAGAAATTGACGGCTTTTGTCTATTCTTCGATATGTTTGTAGCGACGTGCACGCATCTGGAACGCTTTTTCACCACCTTCCATAACGTTGCGAATTTCGTTCTTTATTGGTTTTTCATCGATTGTCCCACAGTGATTGACCGAAAGTCCTCCCTTCTTAGAAGCCATCGAAATCACATATTCGGAATCGCCGTTAACGGGAATGTTTGCATTGTGCGTAACCACGATTATTTGCCGTGATTCTTTGGTCTTCTTAAGACGGTCGACTATAAGGTCGTAAATTAGACGATTATCCAGGTCGTCTTCGGGTTGGTCTAAGATCAACGGCGCGTGGCCGTAAGAGAGTATGAAAGTAAGAATCGCGGTCGTTTTTTCACCCGGTGATGAGTTGGACAATGACTTATATTTCTTTTCTCCTTCACGTTTGTACTTAATTTCAATTTTATCTTCTGGAAGAAATATTTCTAACTTGTCCATCGCACGAGGGCTTAATTCACGTACCAAATTTTGAAACTTTTGGGTTAGCTTGGTACTATCTTTATGTTCCCTAATCTCCCGAAAATTCATACGAAATATACCAAGTTGTTTTTCAACGCTCCCTTTAAAAACAAGATTACATAAAGACTCGATATCGTTTTCCCAACGATCGGGCTTCTCGATGATTTTCCGAAGCTTTTCAATGAAGCTCTTCTCATCGCGAAAGGGCCTCACCTCGATAAGCAGTTTTTCATCTTTAATCTTCTCATCAATAAACGCTTGTCTCACGTTAGTTATATCTTTGCTCAGTTTTAGGTATTGATGCCTCAGGCTTTTCTTTTCCTCCGACTTTTTCTCCTTTTCTTTTTCGATGTCAGTAATATTTCTTATTTCAGTTTCGTATTTTCTTTTATCGTTTTCAAACCCTTCCAAGGCATCAAGTTCTTGGATTCCTTTTTCTTCTAATTCCGCCTTCTTTTTTTTGTATTTTGCGATTATTAGGTTTTTGTCTTCCGTCCACTTCGTTTTTTCGATTTTGTTCAAAAACGTGTCGACCACGACCCGATATTGTGCGACTAGTTCCTTCTGCCGATTTTCGTAATCACAGATACTATTTTTCAGTTCGTGATAAATTACACCAAAATCGGGACCATAATTATCGATATCTTTTTCGAACTCCATGGGGAATCCGAACGCGTCTGTGCGTTCCAATTGTTTCCAATTCTCGTTTATTTTTTGAGCAAACATATCGACAGAGTCTTGTTGCTTTTCGAAACGGTGTTTGCTTTTTTGAAGAACCGAAATACCGCTCGCTGTGAGGCTATCAATTTGGTTCTGAACTTCACGAAGACGGTGTTCCACATTTGCCCTTTCACCAATCCTTTTGTTTAAAGTTCTTATTTCTTCGCCGATCGATAAATACCGATTATAGATACCTTCCCTTTCCGTATCGAGTTTGGAAACTTCAGGAATCGCACGGTCGATTTTTTGTCGCAAGGCCGCCGGTTCTTGCGCCAAGTCATAGATTTGTTTTTGTGAGTATTGTTCAACTTGCAACTGATCGATCAGCTCACATCCCGCGGCGCACCATTTACCGTTTTCGAATTGTTCAAGATTCATGTTCTGCGTATCAGTATCTTTGATTTCAGTGGCTTTGAGACGGTATAAATCGTCTCCCTTATAGAATTCGATCATTACCTGAGAACCGTCTTTAAAAACCCCCCGTCCATTCTTTCGTGGTATTTGGTAAAAGTCTTTCTGATCGTCGTAAATCGATTTAAGTCCCGTCAGTTCATCTGTTTTGTTTAAGGCGCCGCGTATCAATCGTAAGATGCTCGACTTTCCGCTTCCCCGACTGCCAATAATGCTTGTAAGTTGGGGACTAAAGTCGACCGAAATTGGGCTTTGTTGATTTAATAAACTATTGCTTACACACAGCGAACGAATCCAAAATCTTGGGCTTTTATAAGGACACTTCTCGGTTTGAAATTTATTTCGCACCCGAGTTTCAGGTAAAAGAAATGCTTGGCGAAGTCCTTCCAAGCTTGGTTTAGCGCCCATTTTAATCCAAGTAAAACTCTTGCCGATTCCCCATAATCCGTGTTCGGGTTTTCCTTCTGCGTCGGGGTTATCAGAAAATGTCAAAAGCGATAAATTCGCATATCTTGCGCATTTAACAGGGCCCTTTGTTGTGGGCGCTTCGGACAAAATTTGCACGGCATTGACATCATCGCGGTCAAAGAATTCTTTAAGATGCGCGTCACTCACTTTGATTAGGCTATTATAATCATCGTCGATATGTGCCGGAATCAACAACGCCCCACATGCTTTTGCGAGATCTGCGATCTGGAAAATGGTATGTTTTGTAGATGCGAGTTGGTCTCCAAAATCCTTTCTATCAACGTCCGCTTTGATGAGGAAATCGCCAACAATGGACGATGGGTTTTCCAAATCGAACAAAACCAGAAGATGAATTTTCGCGGTATCGCAGGTGATTTCAACGCCTGGAAAAACAGACAGGCGAGTTCCTAGGGCCGCCTCAATAATTGCATCAATACCCGCGTTGTTATTGTGATCGCTAATCGCTACACAATCCAATCCCTGTTCGATCGCGCGGTCCACCCATTGCTTAGCTGTGACCTCTTTATCCGCGAAGCATTTGCTTGCGATTGTGTGAAGATGGAAATCGCATTTAAACCAACGATTTCCGACATTCTCTTTTTTTTTATCCATATAGCACCCTCCCGGTTGCTTTCCTAAATATCTAATTTAGGCAGTGATTTTACTATTTTAAGTGTTTCCAGACTCACTCTAATGAGACGCTGGAAAATGAGCAATGGATATTTTGCATCGCCCATTGTATCGATCGCCCAATCGTTTGCGTCGTTTACAATACCGTTTTTTTTATCCGTTTTAACCGATTGACGTTCCATCACCCAATGAAGGGCAGACTTTCATGGGTAAAAAGTTTGCTCCGTAAGCACGGTTTAATTTCCAAAGAACGCAAACGAGGTAAATTAAGTGCCGAATTCGTGGCAGAAGAATCCACGCAAAGCGTGATGAAATGTATCTATAATGTGGTTTTGAAGTATGGGACATTCATTGATTTGTATACCGACCGAGCTTCACATTTTGCATATACTCCCGACGCAAACGGAAAGGTAGGTCCACGTCGTCCAACCCAGTTTAGTGTAGCATTAAAGGACCCCAAATCAAATTAATATTTAGCGTATAGCCCTCAAGCAAGAGGACGAGGCGAACGTCTATTTCGAACCCTTCAGGACCGTTTGGTCAATGAATTAAAACGGGCGAAAATTAGGACTTATGAGGCAGCTAATCGGTATTTAAATGAGGTTTATATTCCCAAACATAACCGTAAATTTACGGTCGAAGCTAAAAGCAAAGAGACTGCATTTTTACCGGTTAAATACAATCTCAAACATATCTTTTCGGTGCGCGAATCGCGGAAAGTACGCAAGGATAACACAGTTACATTACGTAATATCGTATATCAATTCCCCAAGTTAAAGGGGAGTCGAACGATGGCAGGTAGGACAATTGAAATGCGTGTATGTCTGGACGGAACCGTTATAGCGATGCATGGTGGGCAGGTCATTTTCGAATGGCCCGCTCCCCTACGGGTCGCGGACATCGAAAATGAAAAAGAAGTAAAGCGGACATTTCAATAACTAGATAAACCGGACATCTTCAAAAGCTAATAACACCTGGTCAGATATTTGTCGTTCCTCGGGTCTTCAACGTTCGGAAATCGAAAAGGCGGCCGAAATCTATTGCGGGTCCGAACGTACGATTATTCGCTGGGCAATGGGCATCACCCAACATGTCAATGGCGTGGCAAATGTAGAAAGCCTTGTGAACACTTTATTACTCAGGGGCAACATCGGCCGACCAGGTGCAGGCGTTTGTCCTGTCCGGTCATAGTTATTCATTTTTTGAGCCTAGTCGATACCATCAAAACCGAGCGCTAAAGCGGTCCAGGTCGTTCAACGATGTCCAATCGTCCGATCGCCCTGAACGTTACTATGGCCTGGAATCAGGCGTGATATCGCCCACGTTAGTCCTGGATTTGAAAAGTACAATAAACGTGTTCGAAACGAGAATGGATTTGAACTACCCAACCGACCACGAAAAGGCGATTTCGCGACGCTGTCAGGGAAGGCGCATTTTACGACCCATCCGATCCCGAATCATGTTTTAAAAAAGGATGAGTTTTACTATCTACCTTACGCAGTCACGACCAATATAATACCACAATTTATAGCGATAACGATCGGTACAGCCCTATCTGCCAACGTGACTGAGACAAAAACCTTCGGTATAATTAAACACCTAAAGGGCACGTAGATATGGATTATGAAAAAGAAAACAATAAAGAAAAATTCGACCTCTCACACGTCCGGTGAAAGCGGTTCTGGCTTGCCAGAAACGCGAGCATCGGACGTCGAGAAAAACATCAGCGTAGAGGTGAAACCCAAAACGCAAAGACGTCGTTTTACGGCCAAATACAAACTCCGAATTCTTAAAGAATATGAAAATGCTGAGCGTGGAGAGAAAGGAGCGCTGCTTCGACGTGAAGGTTTATTTAGCTCTCAAATTGTAAATTGGAAAAAAGCCAGCGAGCAAAGTGCAATGAACGCGCTGTCCAAAAAACGAGGTCCTAAGTCCAAAGTAAATCCGCTTCAACCCAAACTCACTGCGCTGGAAAAAGAAGTTGCACGACTGAAAGAAAAGCTTCGTAAAGCGAATTTAATTCTCGAAATTCAGGGAAAGTTTGTAGGGCTGTTGGACGCGAACCTCGACACCGAGAAGACCTCTTGATTGCTGCGAAACGATTGGCCAAAAATGTAGGAATTCAACCTGCATGCCGTTCTTTAGGCGTTGCTCGTGCGACCTTTTATCGTAGGCTTTCACCAAAGGAAAACATCGCTCAGCGGCCCCGAAAACCTTCGCCAAGATCTTTGAGTGAAGATGAAAAAATGACCGTTCTAACCGTCCTAACCTCCGAACGATTCGTGGACCGTGCACCCGCCGAAGTTGTTGCAACTTTACTTGATGATGGCTTGTATTTGTGCTCGGAAAGGACGATGTACCGGATCTTAAAAGCAAATAAAATGCTGCGTGAAAGAAGGGCTCAGCGCCGTCATCCCAATTATTCAAAACCCGAACTTGTCGCCTCTGGTCCAAACCAAGTTTGGTCTTGGGATATCACCAAATTAAAGGGTCCAAAAACATGGAGCTACATTTATCTTTACGTTATTTTAGATATTTACAGTCGTAAAACGGTCGCTTGGATGTTGGCCGATCGGGAACGCGCTTTCCTCGCCAAACAACTGATCGAAGGTGCCTACGTCCAAGAAAACATTGAGCCTAAAACCCTTGTCCTTCACAGCGATCGAGGCTCGCCCATGACCGCCAAATGCACGGCGCAATTATTGGCGGATTTGGGTGTAGTTGGCTCGTTGAGTCGACCTCAAGTTTCTAATGATAATCCGTTTAGCGAGTCTCAATTCAAAACGTTAAAATATCACCCGGGTTTTCCAAAACGCTTTCGTGGAATGGAGGAAGCAAGGGATTTTTGTTGTACATTTTTCGCTTGGTATAACGGCCATCATCGTCATGGAGGGATCGCGATGCTGACGCCAAATGACGTGCATGACGGTCAAGCTCAAAAGATTCTCGACGCTCGGCAACGTACTATGGACCTTGCTTTTCAACTGTTTCCAGAACGATTTCCGAGGCCGCCGCAGATCAAAGGTTTACCAGAAAACGTTTATATCAACCCGCCAATTGAGGATGAAACAGGAGTAGAAAAAACACACTAAATTAAACAAAGATGTGTCTCATACTTGTTGACAGGTTCCGCAGGGGCATTAAAAACAGGCGAAGAATTGCCATGATGAATCCAAAAGATATGGAAAAACTAGATTTATGCGCTGGCGATTTGGTCGATATCACGAGCGACTGCGATGCTATGATTCGCTGTGCACCAAACTTCTCAGTCCTTCCCCGTTCACAATAAAGATCTTGAACCGATCATCCTAGATGACCTCGGCAAACTTATTGATCGTGTCATGCCTGCAAAGGTCGCCCAGTATAGGTCCATTTAAATGGTTTTGACAAAACTCGGTTGAAGTAGTCAATAAAGGCAAGCACTCGGCCCTTTAA
>JALSKP010000776.1 GCA_026988815.1 Myxococcales bacterium
GAGATCTTGGGGAATAAGCCCCAATCGTTTGAAGACATTGGATTCGGCCTCAAGCTGCGCATCACTGAGCTCCTCACGCACTTTTTTAATGAGCGTGCTTCGCAAACCGGCCTTGTCTTTGATTCCTTTTTTAACCGTGTGTTTGAGTTCCAAGCCACGGATTTTTGCGACCTTGAGCGCGATTTTGTCTGCGATTTTTAGAAGCGCGTCCTCTGAAGAAGGATCTACAGGTTTGCTCTGGCCTACTTGTTCGGGCGTTTTCTTGGCTGCTTTTTTCGTCGTTTGGGCCGCCAGGCTCATCGGTGCCGTCAGGGTTGCGAAGAAAAGCAGAATTGTAAATTTCATGGTCAGTCCTATGTGGATTCCCGAGACTATCTAAACTCGGTTTTATTGGGAACAATAATAGCATTTCATTTATTTTCCGCTTCGTCGATGACGCGCTTTTTGCTCGATCGAAGGACTGGACCTTTTGTTGAATTCGGTTTACATTGCCTTTGTTAAAACACTTAAAAGTGAGGAAGTCGATGATTCGACCGCTACGTATTAATAGAACAATTGCTATCCTTTCAATGCTTGGTCTTTGGGCAACATCCATCTTTTTCTTAAGCAGCTGTGTAGATGACCTCTATGCCTCCTGCGTATTGGATCCTGCTTCTAAAGATGAAGCAATCGCAGCCTGTGGCCGGAACGACGGCTCCGCGCGTGGATGTGTCGTGGATTCTGGAACATCATGCGAAACCGGTACCTGCGGTCGTTTCTCTGGATCCAATCCTTTTTGTACTCGCCTTTGCACGGAGGACTCTGAATGTCCAGACGGCAAATGCATGGAGTTTGTTTTTCAAACCAATGAAAAACACTGCGTTCCAACTTCCATCGTTGGCAACTAAGACTTGCGCTTCGGAAAATTAGACGTCGATTTTTCGACGACCACCCTCATGGGCGTCCTTAATGTGACGCCTGACTCTTTTTCGGACGGTGGGAAATATGAACCCCTTGAAAAAGCCCTCAATCGCGCCCAATCCTTCGTTCAAGCCGGCGCGACTTTTATCGATATCGGCGGAGAGTCTTCTCGCCCCGGCGCTCTACCCATCCCTGTGGATGTGGAAATCGCACGTGTTCTTCCCTTGATTGCTGAACTGAGCGATCGCTATTCCGACGAGGTCGTGATTTCTATCGATACTCGAAATCGTAAAACCGCAGAAAAGGCCGTTCAAGCTGGCGCAACCTTGGTCAACGATATCAGCGCTTTTTCCTACGATCCGACGATGATCGACTTTATGGCCGAATCCGGAGTAGGGATAGCATTAATGCATGCCAAAGATAATCCCGAAACGATGAGCTGGAGCACCGATGGCGATGCGGCGCAGAAATACGTCTACGACGATGTTGTGGACGAGGTGCATCAGTATCTCCAAAAGCGGAAAGATGTGGCGCTCAACGCAGGTGTGAACGAGGAATCGATCATCCTTGATATAGGATTGGGCTTTGGAAAAACTGCCAGCCAGAACTTCAAACTGATTCGTGAGATCGATCGCTTTTCAGATCTAGGCTCGCCGCTTTTGGTAGGCGCCTCAAGAAAGAGTTTTCTCGGCGAGAAGGGGGATAATTCCGGAAGTGATCGTCTGATCCCTTCACTAGGCGTTGTATTTTGGTGTGCCGAGCGAAATGTGGACATTCTCCGCGTCCATGATGTGGAGGAAAGCATTTCGCTTCTAAATCTACTTTCAAAGATTAGAAAAGCCCAAAATTAAGTTTTCCAGGCCGTTTTCGCAATAAATTCTGGAAAAGGCTTGACCTTTAGCCTCTTTATTGGTTGTATGCGCCGCCCGTCGTTGGCGGATTTTGATTGAATGGAGAACGGCTATGCCGAAGATGAAAACACATCGTGGAGCTGCAAAGCGATTCAAACTTACCAAGAATGGTAAAATTAAATATCGTAAATCGAATAGAGCCCACATTCTTACTAAAAAGACGACTAAACGTAAGCGTCAACTTCGCGCAGCTGCATATATTGCCGATGCCGATACGCCACGTCTTAAGAAGCTTATACCTTACAAATAAACTCAAGGATTCATCATGCCACGCGTGAAAAGAGGAACGAAGGCGAGAGCCAGACGTAACAAAATTATGAAAGCCGCTAAAGGTTTTCGTGGCGGACGCCGCACCCTTTATAGAACCGCTAAGCAGACCGTGCATCGCGCATGGGCTTACGCTTATCGAGATCGTCGACAGAAAAAACGTGATTTTCGCCGTTTGTGGATTACACGTATTAACGCCGCTGCACGTCAAAATGGAATGAGCTACAGCCAATTCATTGGTGGATTGATCAAGGCTTCTATTGATATCGATCGCAAGATTCTAGCCGAACTTGCTATCTTCGACCCTGGAGCCTTTACTGCCCTTGTTAAAGCATCAGCTGCTGCATCTGGAAAGCCGACTCTGAAAAAGGCCGTGCCTGCAAAAGCTGCGAAGAAAAGCGCACCCGCTAAGAAAAGCGCACCTAAGAAAGAAAAAGTGGACGTCCATCCTTACGGAAAAGGATCCCACTCTCCTCTGGCAGATCCTAAGGAAATGCCAAAAGGATATCCTGTAAAAGGAAACGTTGATTCTATGCTTTTCCATCGTCCAGATAGTCGATCTTACAAAGCAACGATCGCTGAAATGTGGTTCGCCGATCAAGAATCTGCTGAAAAAGCTGGATTCAAGATGGCCAAAACGCATCCAAAGGCGGCTGTCGAAGAAGAATAGACTTCTTATTTGCATTCCTTCCCTAACCCGGCATTCTTTAGATTGCCGGTTTTTTAATATTTTCAGTTTTTAGATTTTTTCAGAGGAATCGCCGATGAGCAAACCTGTCAGGATCCCTTTCGGGGAAAAACTTTCTATCGATGACATTCAACTTAAGCGTATCGTTCCAAAGGATTATGAGGTCATTGGAAGTCTCCAAGATTCCTATGATGTCGTTAAATCGCACGCCTCTGAAACAATCGGTGCCTTGGTGGTCGCCGGCGGCGTGTACTTTGTGTTCTACATCATAAGTTACCTCATTTCCTTGGTGGGCATTTTAGGGACTATGGGTGTTGGTAGCTTGCTCACAGAAGCCAACGAAACCTTGGGGACCATTGTTATGGTTATCGGAATGGTCATCATTTATGCCATTGCCTTCACGTTGATGATGGTCTCGCAAACCCTGGCGATGGGATACTACCTGATGTGTACGATGCGCGTCGTTCGTGGTCAAAATGTGGATCTCGGGAAAGATTACAAATTGTTGAAACCCTTTATTAAACCTCTTATTGTTACTTCTTTTGTTTTTACGCTCGCGTTTATGCTGGGCATGCTAGCTCTCATCGTTGGGTCTTACGTCGTGATGCTCGGGTGTTTTTTTGCCCAATTCCTCACGATTGATAAAAACATAAGCGGCATCGCCGCACTCAAAGCGAGTTGGAGGATCACCGAAGGTCATAAACTCAATTTGCTAGGCTTCTTTCTAGTTGCAAATCTTCTCAATATGGTCGGTATGATGGCGTGCGGTTTGGGACTCTTTATCACCATTCCGATGACAATGGTCGCTGTGGTCACCATTTACGATAGTCTTGTTGAACCAGGGAACGCCTACCTTTATAATGCGACCGAGTCCCAAGTGTTTTCTTAAACGAGCAGTCGATGACCGAATATAAAAAAGATCAAAACGCGATATCACAACTAAGTCCCGAACAGTTTCGGGTCACCCAAGAGAGCGGAACCGAACGCCCGGGAAGCGGCCAATATTTGGATAATAAAGAACCTGGAATCTACGTGGATGTCGTATCCGGCGAGCCCCTTTTTGTCTCGAGCGATAAATTCGAATCGGGATGTGGATGGCCAAGTTTTACCAAACCTATCGATGAAAGCTTCATGACTGAAATTCAAGATCGTTCCCATGCGATGGTTCGAACCGAAATACGATCCAGATTTGCAGACAGTCATCTCGGCCATGTGTTTAACGACGGACCTGTCGAAAAAGGCGGTTTGCGCTATTGCATTAATTCCGCCTCTTTGCGATTTATCCATCGTGACGAGATGGAAGAAGAGGGATACGGCAAGTATTTGCCTCAGGTTGAGGATAGTAAGTAGGGTTACGATTTTCTCCACCCTTGCACAAAAAATAGACCTTGCCACTCAACGATTGGCGTCTATTTATAAAGATGACACAACTTTTCTTAGGATTGAAAAATGGCAACTATAGATATTAAAGCAGATCAACTCGACGGATTAATCGAAGGTAATGACATTGTGATTATCGACTTTTGGGCCGACTGGTGCGGACCGTGTAAGAGTTTCGCCCCGACCTACGAAGAGATTTCAGAAAAAGAAGAATACAAAGATATCGTATTTGGAAAGGTAGATACAGCGGCGGAAAGGGAATTAGCAGGCGCTTTCCAAATTCGGTCCATACCGACCTTGATGATCTTCCGAGAGCAGATTGGCATTTTCCGCCAACCTGGCGCGCTCAACGCAGAACAGCTCACCGGCCTCATCGAGGAAATCAAAGCACTCGATATGGACGAGGTGCGCAAAGATATGAAAGCGCAGGAAGAAGAAGCGGCCGAAGAAGCCGAGTAGCCTAAAGAAAAGTCGACACCTGCAAAAAGATCGAGGAGCCACTTAAACCAAAATCTGAACGAATCTCCAGCGGAAAAACATTTAGACCTTTTTCAAATGACTAGACACGCATCAGGACGACACAATGATGATTACTAGCGTAGCAGTCAAAGGAGTCGAATTTCCTGAGATGATTGGTCCGGTTACAGACCCAAACACCGTGATGCAAGAACTTGGTGATACTGGCAATGTTTCAATTCGTTTGGCTACCACCAGAACCGGTGGAGGAATGTGTGATGGAGACGAAACAGAACTTGTGATTGAGAACAATGAACGTCTTTTTACAAGGGTTATAAATCTTTACGGAGATGGACCAGAGGGCCTTCTTGTTTACGGAAGTGAAAAGAAACTTCCGAAAAACGAAGCCATTACCATTGCAAAAGTAGCCGTTGTAAAAACGACATCAGTTCCTGTGGAACGTCTCGTTCTCTTTGGTGCAAAAACAAAAAAGGAGTTGGGACGTTTTGCAAATGCCCCGATCCCTTGTCGGATTTCAAAGGAGGATGCGCAACGTTTTTCAAACAACAGTGGTTATCCTCAGGGAAGTGCAAAATATCGAAGCTCTACAAGTTATCGTATTCTTGGAAAAGATAGTTGTGTCGTCGAGGCCAAAATCCAAAAAACGGATTTTTCTTCCCTCCAAAGCTGTTGGTGAAAAAATTTGTATGAAGGTTAATGCCTTCTTGATGAAAGTACTTTCCATTGTAAGTATTGGCATCGTCTCGAAAATTTTACAGATCCGCTTGTGTATTCAAAGTGAAAGAATCCGCGGTAGCATTGTTTATAAATTTTATACCTTCTTTGGATCGCGCCAATACATCTCACGCGACGACTCCTGAGAATTAGAGCCTACGACAAGTCAAAAGCGATCCGTGGAAGTACGATGAAAATAGCGGGCCGACATTGGGGCGAGGTCCTTTAATATGTTGCTGATTGACAACCACACCGGTCAAGATACCTTTACTCCCATCGCATTCAAACCTGGGTAATGCATGTTGAATAATGTAAAAGTTACGCTTAATACGTTAACACGATCACGTCTCCGAGAAATCGGGCGAATTATTAATCTGGACTTCCCGACTTCCATTTCAAAGGCGGACCAAGTCTCCACAATATTGCGCTTTCCGTCCTTCAATTATGGCGTCTTTCTTCGGGAATTTACACGCGACGAGCTCCAAGCCGCTTGTCGAAAAAATGAGATTGATGATTCAGGACGTTCGAGAATTCAGCTCGCCAGGCGTCTTCTCACCGTAGTCGAGGACGCATCCACCCTTGGCCAAGAACCCACGGACTCTACACTCGATGAAGCATCATTTTTTAGTCTCGGCAAGGAAACGACGGACGCAAGGCTTTCCGAGTTAGGACTTCCTTCTCCTGGACAGATCGTCTTATGCCGTCAAAAACAATATCTTGTGGAAGAGGTTATTCCTAAATCAACACATCGTATGGGTGTTTCGAAAATCCGTTTGGTTTGCCTCGAAGATGATGCGCCAGGTCGCGTTCTAGAAGTCATGTGGGAGAGAGAACTTGGTGCGCGAGTGATCGGAACGGTAAAAGGAGATCTTGGGAAAATCTCAAAAATCGATAGTCCAAAATATTTTGCGGCTTATCTCAATGCGCTCCGTTGGAATTGTGTCACAGCCACCGATCCGAAACTTTTTCAAGCGCCTTTCCGTGCTGGAATTGAGATCATGGATCATCAGATGATTCCTCTACAAAAAGCACTGCAACTTCCACGCGCAAATCTATTCATTGCCGACGACGTGGGGCTTGGAAAAACGATCGAGGCTGGGCTGGTTCTTCAAGAGCTCATTCTTCGTCAACGCGTTAACTTCACGCTTATTGTTTGTCCGGCGTCTGTTGTTTTACAATGGCGAGATGAAATGAGTAAACGTTTTGGTTTGCAGTTTGAGATTTATAATCGTCAGTTTATTGCGCGCCGGCGTACCGAACGCGGCTTTCGCGCAAATCCTTGGGCGACCCATTCACGTTTCATTATTTCGCACTCCATGTTGAGCCGTCCCGAACATCGCGATCCTTTGTTGCAACACATCGGCGAGAAGATCCAAAAAAGTCTTTTAATTCTAGATGAAGCCCATGCCGCCGCACCTTCGTCGGCAACAAAATACGCTACCGATTCTAAGTTCACGAAAGTGATTCGCGACGTCGCACCGAAGTTTGAAAACCGTTTATTCTTGAGCGCCACACCGCATAACGGACATTCCAATAGTTTTGCCGCGCTCTTAGAAATTCTCGATCCCCAGCGTTTTACACGTGGAGTGCCGATTGAATCGCTTGAGATGCTCAAGCCCGTTATGATTCGTCGTTTGAAAAGCGATTTGCGTGCCATCGGGAGTGGCAATTATCCCGAGCGCCAGATCGTAAAAATTGATTTACGCCACGACCAAACATGGCAAATGCGTGAGGTTGTGAACGGCAAATCGAACGAATGGGAAACCATTTCCAAGCAAGATGGGCACGAACTTCATTTGGCAGAATTGTTGGCGGAATATACGCGTGTGGCCAAGCCAATTTCTGGTCGAAGTCGACTCGTTTTTGTCAATTTACAAAAACGATTGTTATCTTCTATCGAGGCTTTTCATCGTACCTTGACGGCACACGCAAGAGGTAAATTCGCGACGGATGTTGAAACAGATTTCATTTCAGATCTCGACGTTGAAACCTACGGACCGAGCGATGAGGCAACTTCGCTTTCCGACGATCTAGAAACGATCGAGGCCAGTAAAGAACTCACAATCACAGAACGCGCTACGGCCTTGCGTGAAGAAATGCTCAGCCTTACTTCCCGTTATCGTTACCTTCCC
>JALSKP010000777.1 GCA_026988815.1 Myxococcales bacterium
ATGCCCTCCGCGCTTTTTGTGATTCCCGGATTGAGCGCAATCGCAATGACGACGAAGAACGAAAAAGGTCAACGCGGATTTGCGGTTCCCTTGGTCGCATTAGTTGCTTTTTCGATAACCATTCTTGGCTCTGTTTTCCTTTCTGATCCAAGTTTTTTAAGCAAAGGTTTGGCGTTTCGAGAACATTGGGTACTTGGCACCACAGATTTGCTTCCCATCATTGGATCCCTCGCCTTGGCAGGGATCACCGCTTTGGCGATTTTTCGAACCCAACAATGGCGATGGGCCTTCTTTTTGATTCCTCTCTTCGCGCCCATTCTCTTTGCTTCTCCTTCGGCGGCGTGGAAAATTGCGGCGCTATCGCTACCGATTTGCGCGACATCGCTTTCCTTATTAAGCGAGGATTTTTCTATCCAGCGCACGACCTTAGTTGCCGCGGCCTTAGGAAGCGCGTGGTTGGTGTTGTGAAAATTGATTTGGCGGTTAGACTCCGTCCATGAAAATATTACTTGGCATTACAGGGGGAATAGCGGCTTATAAATCGGCCGCACTTGTACGTGCATTAAAAAAACGCGGGGATGAAGTTAGAGTCGTGATGACCGCGGGCGCGACGGAGTTCATCACGCCCTTAACCCTCCAGGTTCTCAGCGAAAATAGCGTCGGGACGGACCTTTTCGATCCAACCTTTGAAAGTCAAATCGGTCATATCGATCTCGCGCGCTGGCCAGATGTTATCCTTGTTGCACCAGCCACAGCAAATTTCATTGCCCGTTATGCGAATGGGTTTTGTGACGATCTTCTCACAACGGTCTTGGCCGCATCGACGTCTCCCGTCCTTATCGCGCCAGCAATGAATACCCAGATGTTACTCAAAGAGCGCACCCAACGTAACATCGAAACCCTAAGGATGGACGGCGTAAAAATCATCGCACCCGATTCTGGAGAATTGGCCTGTAAGGAAGTCGGCGCTGGTCGCCTACCCGATTCTCCGATTTTATTGGATGCTGTTGATGCCATTTTTTTCGCGCCAATCCTTGAAGGCAAGAAGATTCTCATTGCCGCCGGTCCAACACGAGAATTCTTGGATCCTGCTCGCTTTTTATCCAACCCCTCGACCGGAAAAATGGGATATGCGCTCGCCAAAGAAGCGCTCAATTTCGGAGCCAGGGTCACGCTGGTTTCTGGTCCCTCGGCGCTGCCTAAACCGTCCGGAATAACCTTTATTTCTGTCCTCACGACCGAGGATATGTTCATTGCGCTTACCCAACAGGCACCTCAAAACGATGTTATTGTGATGGCTGCGGCGCCAGCAGATTGGAAAGCCGAGGTTCAACTCGAACAAAAAGAGGCCAAGGTTGAAGGGGAAAAAATCGTCCGATTTGTTCGCACAAAAGATATTTTAAAACATCTTGGAGAACACAAATCGGATAGCTCCCCCTTCTTGGTCGGTTTTGCGGCCGAATCTCACGACCTTCTTGAGCGGGGAAAGGCCAAACGTATTCGAAAAAAATGCGATGCTCTCATTGCAAACCAAATCGGGGGTAAAAACAACGCTTTCGGGTCAGACGACAACCAAGGGTTTGTTATCTGTGAGGATGAGGTCGTTGAACTTGAACGGGATACAAAAACGCAAATTGCCCGTCGTATTTGGAATATTTTGGTGGATAAATTATGAGCCGGTCTGAACTTGCAGAATTAGTAGCCGCCTTCGCCGACCAACTGGACTGGCAAGCGGCCGGATGTTCCGAAAAAATTCGCGTGGAGAAAGCAAACGCACTCGATCGCCAAAGCTTCGAATCTGAGCGAAGCGCGCGCTCCAAACGAGAAAGCGATAAACTCATCGCATCCTTGCAGGATCTAGGTCCCCAAGCTTCACCGAGCCAAGACGCGACTCAACCAACACCTCCTTATCAACAACAACAGAATCAGAAGCCCGAAAGTGCGCCCCCTGATACGAGCACACCAGCCCACTCTCTTTGGAAGACAACCGGCAGTCGACCAAGCATCACCTTCCAGTCCAACCCCGATCCAGAAACGAAAAGCACGCTTTGGGAAGCCTCCGATAGTCCAGAGGTAAAACTTCAAAAAGTTCGAGATAAACTCGGAAAATGTACCCGCTGCGCTTTATCGGCCCAACGATCAAACATTGTCTTCGGCGTCGGAAGCCCAAATGCGCGACTCATGTTTATTGGCGAAGCTCCCGGTTTTAACGAGGATAAACAAGGTGAGCCTTTCGTCGGAAAAGCTGGAGAACTACTCGATAAAATGATTGGAGCAATGGGACTTAGTCGAGCCGAGATCTACATTGCCAACGTTATCAAATGTAGACCT
>JALSKP010000778.1 GCA_026988815.1 Myxococcales bacterium
GTAACCGCGACCCTGAAGATGAAGAAATCAACCAATGTTCTCCCTTCTTAAAAGCTCAAATCCACGCCATTAAACCCGAGGTCATCGTAAGCGTGGGCAAATTTTCATCAAACATGCTTTGTGGAACAGAAGGATCCCTATCTGCGATTCGCGGAAAATGGCACGATTATCGTGGCATTCCTCTCATGCCCACCTTCCATCCCGCGTTTTTGTTAAGAAATCCAAGTGGAAAAAGAGAAGCCTGGTCCGACTTACAACAGGTGATGAAGAAACTCGGTCTCTAAGGTTTAGCTGAGATCCTCAAACGCGATTCGAATTTTCATCTTGCGTCCCGGTTGAATCCTTGGATCGCTAAGATATCTCGCCGGAAGCTGAATTCTTCCCGAGGCATCGATAGACGCTGAAAATTCTAAACCGTCAAAATCGTCTTCCTTTTTCGCCATCTTCTGAATCTCGATACTCAATTTTGGAATTTCCAAGGTTGAATCAATATCCTCGAATACGGGTTCCAAAAGCGTCGTTGAAATATCGGCAATGGCTGGCATTGGGCGAGTTTGTTTTACCGAAGATAATAAGTCTTGTGGAACTTTACGATTCACCGTTCTTTGGCTTTGAAGATCAGCAATAAGGACCGTTTTTCCGCCTATTGCAGGTAGTTTAGAAGTACGCATCGTATCCAAAGCGGCGTTTTCCAGGTCTCTAACTGTTATTTTTTCCGTTTTTTCATCGTGTGAGCTCATTTTCAGAGAATACCGATTAAGTCCTCTTCTTGCGAGCTTTTTCTTTAATGAGACTACACGAATGTCTTCGATCGAAACGGGAATCGTACTTAGAGGCATTTTCTATCCTTCGCAATATTGGGCATAGCCCTCTTTCGGTCGCCTCCTGATTGTGTTGCGTTATTTTTTAGCGAGGCGATCGAGAAAGGTCGCAAGCTCGATCACCCCCTTCTCCACGAGGGTAGAAACGAGGGCTTCCAAAAGTTTTTTCTCGCTAACTCCTGCAGGAATCTTGAACGAAGCCGCGCTCGCTTTCCCATTCTTGGTTTGAGGTTTTGATGTCATTAAAGCGGCGAGACGATCGAGTTCATGTTCGGGATGGGCAGCGGTGTTTTCTTCAAGAGAGGATATTTCCTCATCAGTGACGCTAAAGATCGACTTCAAAATATTGGGTGTAATTTCCTGCGTCGCGCCTTCCTTTGAGGAGGATTTCTTTCGCGAAATCACCGCTGAATTTCGAGGGGTTGGGTGCGCTTCGCGAACCTCACTAATATCGATCTCAAGCTCGCGCGTTGGAGGAGAATCGATGGCCGCAACCCCGCCTTCTTCTTCTTTTGAGAAAAAATCATCGATGGAGTCCTTCGTCATAATCAAAGAGGCTTTTTCAGAGGGAGGGGGCTCCTCTTTTGCTTTTTCTACAGGCTTTTTATCGATCGCCGAATCAAGTTCCCAATCGTCCAAATCGTAGTAGGCGCTATCAGCGGAAATAGGATCATCTAAGCCTTCCAGAAGAGAATCTTCATCGGCAATTTCCAGGTCCTCCGAATCAATATCAAGAACGCCCGTGGTTGGACGGTCTCTCATGCGTTGCGCCTCGTCCTCAGGGATTTCCACCTCCGATTGCTCAAACATCTCGTCCCAACCCATCTCATCCATATCGTCTAAAATATCGATATCTGGAGATTCCATAGAATCCAAAAGAGCGTCGATGGAGGCCAATTCATCGTTGCCCCCATAATATGTTTGTAAGGCGTCTTTGAGGGAGCTCGGATCGACGCCAACGGGTTTGATACTTACGCCGGTTCTTGTCGAGACTTCGTCCATCGCAAGTAAATCCGTCGGATCAAACATCCCTAAAATGAGAAAATCCTTCTCTATTTTAATGGGAATAACACGATTTCGAAATGCCATAGAAGCGGGCACAAGTTTGATGATCTGGGGTTCGATATCAAGGCTTTCAATATCGGTAACGGGAATTTTAAAGAGTTCGGCCGCAAGCCCTCTTAAAACTTCGGGCTCAATTATTTTTTCCCGACTTACCGACTCATACAACGTATCTGCGCCCTGACCTATCCTGGCTTTATTCAAACCACGGGTATCCACAAGAGAACGTTCGAGTAGGATTCTGGCGAATTGGTCATCGTTAAACATATAAGTCTTACTGCGTTTGGGTATCGACGTTGACCACTTGGCTCCCTCCCGGAGGCTCAAGTTCAAAAAGAATATCGGGTAAATCAACGTTTGTCTGAGTTTCTCTAAGGGTCAATGAGAAGTCAAGTTCACGATCTGGCCAAACAAAGCGAATAAAGGTCGGCAATGTCAATTTCGAGCCCTGGGTAGGCTCCCAATCATCGGTTTGATAGGAATAAACAATCTCACCTTTTTTATTTTTTTCATGTACCTCAACCACGGCATAGTCGGTCGGTCGTATGAACATTTCAAGGCTTTTTTCCCCGAGCGCGTCACTCTTTTTATAAACATATTTACCAACCTTGGTATCCCATTCGAGTTCAGCTTCGTTAGATGAATATCCGTCAAAGCGATCCCATGGCGCGCCGCCAAATAGGACCCTCACTAGATCAGCGGCGGACAAATTCACTGGCAGTAGCATTCCAATATTTTGGGGCGAAGACTCACCGTGGAAATACACGTTTGTGTCTCGGCGATGCATTGCAAATTTCTTTCCATCAGAAACCAACAATGAAAGGATTTCCTCCGAACCCGGAACACGTGTCTGCACCCTCAACATGGTAGGCTTTTTTACTAAAATCAATTGCCGGATTTTAATCCTTTCTCCTTTTCCAAAATATTCAAGAATCACTTCTTTGAGTCGAACACTGTCCAAGGTTTCAGATCTGGCCTTTATTGCTTCCCGCATTTTTAGGGGTGAGCGTATAAGATTTTTCGGCGCCGGAAAAGTCGAGGGACAAGCGGCCAAAAAAAGAATCCCAACTAAAAGGAGAAAAGAGAGGCTGAAATAACGTTTGCGCATGAAGACCTTTTCCTTGATTACAACTTTTCGACCGAGCCGGATGGACCCCTTATCTAAAGTCCAATATTGCTATATACCACCTAGACCTAATTTTCATTTCGAATTTCATGTTGTCCAAAGAATATGTCCCTAAACGATAAAATACGCCATCACGCGCTTTCCTTGGGCTTCCATGATATCGCCTTTGTTTCTGCCGATCGTTTGGATCGTGTCGATGATTTTGATCGTTGGCTCCGCGAAGGACGTCATGGTTCGATGCGGTACATGGAAAAATATCGCGATGTTCGAGACGGACCGCAAGGGCTAGAATCGTGGGCGATTTCGGCCATCGTCTGTTTGACGCGCTATTCCTTTGGATCCGATCTTTTGGAGAATCAACTTCGCATCGCCCGTTACGCCCAAGGCGGCGATTATCACGAGATCTTACGCAAACGTACCCAAGATTTGGCAAGTTTTATCCACGCAGAAACCGGTAGCGAGGTGATGAGTCGAGCGACGGTGGACACCGCGCCCTTGCTCGAACGCCCCTTAGCTGAAGTCTCCGGCATTGGATGGATCGGGAAAAACGCGATGCTTATTTCTCAAAATTTGGGAAGCTTTACCTTTATCAGCACGCTCTTGGTGGGCGTGAATTTAGTCGAAGAAACGCGACAGCAATCTGACCGATGCGGGTCATGTTCAAAATGCATCGACTTTTGTCCCACTGGCGCGATTGTGAGTCCCCAGGTTATCGACGCTCGGCGTTGTATCGCCTATCTGACCATCGAAAACCGTGGCCCGATTCCCAGAGAGCTTCGTCCCTTAATTCAAGACTTTTGGTTTGGGTGCGATCTATGTCAAACCATTTGTCCGTGGAACGGGGATCAAAAAGAGAATATCAGCGACCCTCATTTCGCGCCCCGTGAGATTTATCATTCCATCTCTCCTATGGATGTCCTCACCATGACGCGAGACCAATACGTGGAGTGGTTTAGAAAATCGGCGATTAAACGCGCTAAATATGACGGCTTAAAGCGCAATGCGGCCGTTGTTATCGGAAACCAACAAAAGCACCTTGAGGACCTCATTGCCGCTTTTAGTTTGGAACACAGTCCGCTCGTTTTGGGGCATATGATCTGGGCTCTAGGACAATTTAAGGAAAAGAAGGCAAAGGACTTTTTAAAAACACTGGCAGAAAAAGTAGAAGAGCCCTATCTTCGTGACGAACTTCAAACCCAATTAGATTTCTAACATGGATACATACTTTGACATCTTCAGACCGACAAAAGATCCTCTTCCGATCCTAGTCGATGTCCCACACGCAGGGGAGTGGATTCCCGACGATGTACTTTCGGAAATGGCTGTGGATGGGAACACGCTTAAACGCGATCTTGATCTATACGTGGACCAATTTTGGACGGACGCGACCGATTATGGCGCAACAATGATTCGCTCCAACGTCTCTCGATATGTTGTCGATCTCAATCGCGCCGGAGACGACATTTCCGAATTAACGGTCATCGGTGGAAAAAGAATTAATAAACCTGGTTACTATCAAGATCGTGGCGTTGTATGGAGAACGACCACTGATCGTATCGATGTGATGTCGGGACCGATGACCCAAGCCGCCTTTGATAAACGCATCGCAACCTTTCACACACCCTACCATCAGGCGATCCGAAGTGAGATCGATCGTTTGGTAGAAACTTTTGGAATCTGTATATTACTCGATGCGCATTCGATGCCATCCCTCGGGCGAGCGGGTCATAGCGATTCGGGAACCTACCGGGCCGATATTGTACCTGGGGACGTCAAAGGAAAGTCGTGTAGTTTACTACTTTCCAATACCTTAAAACATCATTATAAAGAGCAAGGCTTCTCCGTCCAAGGCAACACTCCCTATCAAGGTGGCTGGATTACACGACATTTTGGCGATCCTAAAAACAATATTCACGCCATCCAGATCGAAGTTAATCGCGCCCTCTACATGAATGAGAAAAATTTCGTTAAAAATAAAATGGGGATTCAGCGCTTGCTTAAAACGAATATGGCGCTCCTGGAATCTCTGAAAAAACTCATTCCTGAATTATAAATCAATCAGCGTCCAAATAAGGATGGAAAGAGGTCTTCTCGCCGGGTGCTAG
>JALSKP010000779.1 GCA_026988815.1 Myxococcales bacterium
GGTGCTTATGAAATCTGACGGTCTTCCGACCTACCATCTTGCTAATGTCGTCGATGACCATCTCATGAAAATAACGCATGTAATGCGGGGCGAAGAGTGGATTAACTCGGCACCCAAACACCTTCTATTGTATCAATATTTCGGCTGGGAGGCGCCCAAGCTTTTGCACCTTCCCCTGCTTCGCAATCCAGATAAAAGCAAACTTTCAAAACGGAAAAACCCTACCTCGATCTCCTATTATAAACGCGCTGGTTTTTTGCCAGAAGCGTTGATTAACTATCTAGGTATGATGGCGTTTTCGATGCCTGAAGAGAAAGAGAAATTCACACTTTCAGAAATGGTGGACGCCTTCGATTTGGAGCGTATCTCTCTGGGAGGTCCGGTTTTTGACGTCGATAAATTAACGTGGCTCAATGGCCGTTATATTCGTGAAGATCTCGATACCGTGGCCTTTGCAAAACGCATTCAGGAATGGGCGCTCAACGAGGATTACCTGATGAAGATCGCGCCTTTGGTACAGCAAAGGGTCAATACCTTGGGCGACCTTGGGTTTCTTTCAGCCTTCTTTTTTGCCAATCAAGTCGATCCTAGCATAGAGCAACTGAAGGCCAGTACAAAGAAAGAGGACGAGGTTTTGCTAAGAATTTTTCAATTTGGTCTGTGGCGACTTGAAGCCTTAAAATCTTGGAAAAGCGAAGACATTCAAGCCACTTTCAAAACCTTGGCCGATGATATGGAATTGAAAATTCGCGACGTGGTCAAACCCTATTTCGTGGCGATTTCAGGTGCTTCAAATTCTACACCTCTCTTCGATTCGATGGAGGTTCTGGGTTCAGATTTGAGCCGAGTCAGAATACGAAAAGCGATTGAGGTCTTAGGTGGCGTGAGTAAAAAAGCGGCAAAACGACTCGATAAAGAATATCGCGTGCTTGGGTCTGAGACTCTCTAGTCCGAAAAAGAAAAAACGGCTCTAACACGGGAACTTTTATGATGTAGAACCATCTTCTAGTGTGAAGATGTTTCTGAGGTTTTTTCTTTCTTTGTAGGTCGCCCTACAATTCACTTTCCATTCCTCAGAAAATGATCCACTCCATCTTCTTTGTATAAAGTTTTCAAAAAGGAAACTTGAAGGGAATTCGATCTTTGCTAACATCAAAATACTCATTTCAAATGGACTATCCGTGAATAAACTTTTGCTTGCCGCAGTACTCATATTTGGATCTGCATGCCCAGGATTTGGAAGCGAGGGAGCCGGAGAAATTACATCCGTGCCAACCTTCGATGATGAGATCAAACCTATTTTTGATCGGCTTTGTAACGAATGTCATGGTGCAGATCCGCAGCAAGGCGGCGAGTTATTTCCTTTACGCTACGATGTTTGCGAAGATTCAAAACTGAAGGGAAAAGACACAAAAGGCGCCAAAGCAATCTCACCTCGCACCTTGGTTCGTATGATCGAAAACGGAAACATGCCGCCAGCGAGCTATTCGGCCAGCGCCACTCCAGACGATAAAGCCGTCGTCAAAGCATGGATTGATGCCGGTTCGCCGTGCAAACCACAGAACGCAAACAATGGCAGTACAGCGTCGAACAACGGAACGAGGGCCATGTCAAATAATACGACAAGCGGCTCGGCGCCCTCCTTTGGAGAAGTCGCTGAAATACTTCGTGGTGGATGCACCGATGACGGTAGTGTGTGTCATCAAAACAACTCCGGTGGTTTGCAAATTACAAAGAACGACTCCAATGCAACCTTGGCGATGATGCTTCAAGGCAACAATATCCAAGGCAAACCTTTTGTCACTCCCAACGATCCAGCAAAGAGTCGAATTCACGTTAGAATGTCAAATCCCGGGGCGCCGATGCCGCCCGCCGGACTACTCAACCCGACGATCATTGATACGGTCGAGGCTTGGATTAATGACGGCGCAAAATACTAAATCAGGTACCTAAATGAAGAACATCTTTTTACCCTCATTATTGGGGCTTGTGTCTATTTTTTGGCTTGGCCTCAACGATGCTCAAGCCATTCCCCTCTATACTATGGCCTCGGCCAACGAATGTGATACCTGTCATATCGAACCCATCGGTTGGGTTAATCCCGATATGTCCGACCGCCGGTGTACGCTCGATTGTTTGGGCTGCCATGTATCGAACGCCGGTGGCGGGTTGCGCCTCGCAGACGGACAATTTTTCGGAAAAGAGGTTCTGCCGATGTTCGGTAAGCGACCGTCTTCCTTTGCAGATCCAAAAAAATATTTACAAAAAGGGTTTCCTACCGAAGGGCGTTGGGATTGGACGGATGGCTGGCGAGGATGGTGGGCTGGAAAAATAAAACATACGACAATCAAAGAACGCTATGGAAATATCACCCCTAAGCCAAAGTGGAATATCGGTGGTGATTTCCGGGCCGCTTTTTTAAGCCAATCAGGAAACGTCAATAGTCCCTTCGTATTTCCGATGCAAGCCGATCTGTACTTCCTCAACGAGTCGGTAAAAGACCTTCAATTTTACGTGGCCGCAGGTCTTCAGGGACGAAAAAATACGGATTCACTGACAGATGGTAGCCTCGATCCCGTCGATTATTTCGCTGTGAAAGAGGTCTTCCTAAAGTACCGTTGGAAATACAATAGTTGGATTCGTGCCGGTCGCTTCGTTCCTCGTTTTGGTTGGCGCACACCCGATCACACGGCTTTTACGCGCCAAGATTTAGGATTCAATGAATACTTTCAGGGAACCGGTTTTGATGTTGGCTATAATCCCAACTACCTCTACGCGGATGCTTCTCTTTATTTCACAGGTTTAGATTGGCCCGGAGAAAATCAAGCTCGTGGAATCGCGAGCACAGCAAATATTGGTTACCGATCTTTTGGTTGGAATCTGGGCGCTAGTTTTCATTTTTTCGATGAAGACACAGCCTTGGAAGATACGGGCAATGGCGATAACGGTGTCAGAACTTTCACACTCGGTTTAAACGGATCCCTAAATTTCAACCCCTTCATCTACTACGGTGAAATCGACGTTCGGACCTCCTCCGTTCCTGGAAACGATTCTATTGATTCTTCTATTGGAATCGTTGCTCATCACGAGTTCAACTATCTCATCGTTCAAGGGCTTTATGGTAAATTCAAATACGATTATTCGGATAAGAATGTATCCTTCGAGGGAGATCATGCCCATCGCCTAACCCTTGGCGCAGATATTCATCCCTACACCTTCCTACATTTTGAACTCGCCTATCGCCTTAATTTCGTCGCTAAACATCCCATCGCCGATGTCGCCGATGTTGATGTTTCCGAGTTCCTTCTGATTTCTCACGTTTGGTTCTAATCCTGCCTTAACGAAGGTTTCCCCTTCTGGTAAAGCATTCCCATGAATGCAATCCTCGAAAAAATACGTGAAATAGGAAGCCAAGATCCTACCGGAAACTCGCTTCTTGAGCTCACCATCTCCACTCTGAATGAAACACTCTACAACGATGCTGTCCAATATTTTGGATCATGGGAAGAAGCCCTTATCGCGCTCATTCTCGATCAAAATAAAAGTAAAAGCTCGGCTAGAAAACCGTCGATTACGCGTAAAGTAGAAGCTCCAGTGGATCGCATACGCTCGCCAAAAGCGGACGATTTTCTGTTGGCAAGAACGAAAAATGGCCACTTCTTTCGCATGGATGCCGAAAGTATTCCGATCACGGAGGGCCCAGTACGTTTTAGAACCGAAGAGGGTGCTGGACCTATTTTTAGAATGGATCACATCGGCGTACCGGAGGGACTTTTTCTTTTTACAAACGAAGGCCGATATTACGGAAGCATCACCGCCGTTTTACCAACGTGGAATCATGACGAACCTTTGCGCTCCTACCATAGTATGTTTTCTTATATGTTTGCATCCGAGCACGTTTTTGCCGCCCTTCCTCGCCGAGTGGGACAGATGGGACGCTACATTCACGTCACAAAAGGAGGAAAAGGAAAAGCCTCCGAGGCCTCTGAAATTGGCGCACTTCTAGATCAAAGTGGGCGTGAAGCCTTTTTGCTCAAAGGCGAGGATCAACCCGTTGCGATTCTAAGTGGTCCCGATACTCGGTCTCTTTTTTGTGCATCGGCGATGGGTCAGGGCATTCACTTTGAACAAAAAGATATTCGGTCAATGGGCCGTAAATCCGTTGGCGTCAATCTTATGAAACTTTCTGGCGACCAAGACGAAATCGTAAATATGTTTTTCGGAAAAGGACTAACCCAGCTCGCCGTCGTTACGGAGCGAGGTTTGGGAAAACGCATCTTCTTCGATGACTTTCGAACCCAAGGTCGAGGTGGTAGCGGAATGCAAGTTCTTAAACTCGAAAGCGGAGATCGCGTGGTATCGGTGGTGCCCATCGACGCTGGTGAGGATCTCATCCTCTTTACGGACAACAATCGTATTCACCGTGTTGCAGCGACACATTTCCCTTTGATGGGAAGACCCGCGAAGGGGAACCTCGTGATTTCTCTAAAAAGTGGAGAGAAGGTCATTGGACTTTCTGGCGCCCCATGTAGTTCGGCGACGTGAAAAATTTAGAGAAAAAGACAATTGCGCTGATCCAAAAAGGCAATATCTTGGACGACGAATTTAACGCCCATGCGATGCTTCTCTTTCAAGCCCAATATGAGGGTATTCCTGAATACAAAAGGTTTTGTGAAACGCGTCAAAAAACGCCCGACAATGTAGAGCTTTATACAGAAATTCCGGCTCTTCCGACGGATGTGTTCAAGCATATTTCGCTCTTTTGGGGCGAGGAGAAAAAACGGACTTTCCAAACCAGCGGGACAACACAAGGCCTGCGAGGTCAACACTATTTCGATACTTTGGACATCTACAACGCATCGATGGAGAAGCCCTTTCTTGATTACGTTTTAAAAAAAGAGGTTGACGCTTTTCTTATTTTGGCGCCACCAAGCGACCTTCTGGAGGACAGCAGTCTTTCTTACATGCTTACAAGAATGGCCAATCGTTATGCTCCCCATCATGTGTATTTTGTAGGTATCGATGAGGATAAGGCTTTGCAAATGGAATACGAAAAACTCAAATCGAGACTTGATGGGACAACAAAAAAAGTCGCGATTCTGACAACCGCGTTTGCGCTCATCGGATTCTTGGACGCCTATCCAGGACAAAAATGGACCTTGCCCGCAGGCAGTCTTGTCATGGAGACGGGGGGTTTAAAGGGCAGAGGTCGAGAACTAAGTCGTAAGGAGTTTTACCAAATGATCGTCGGCCGACTTGGCATATCTGAGCGTTCTATTGTCTCCGAATACAGCATGACCGAACTATCGAGTCAGTCCTATACCAACACAATTGCGGACGAGATTTCGTGGGAAGACGCCGCCTATTTTACACCACCTTGGGCGCGCGTTGATTTGGTAGATCCACGAACTATGTTGGTCGACAACAGTCTTGAGCGTGGCCTTATTCGATGGTTCGATTTGGCAAATGTGTATTCGATAAGTGCGATCCTGACCTCCGATATGGGTACCCTAAAAGGCGAGCGATCTGGAAGACGAGGATTTGAACTTTTAGGAAGGGCAGTAGGTGCTCAGATTCGCGGATGCAGCCTTACGATTGAAGAAATCTTAACGCCTTAAATCTACTTTCCATTCCACTGAGGTGCGCGTTTTTCAGCGAAGGCCTCCAAGCCCTCAATACGATCTGCGCTAGGAATAAGAGCGCCATAGCAGGCTGCTTCGAGGTCTATTGCCTCGTCCAAGGGCAGGGTAATACCTTCGTCGATCGCCTTTTTGGCTTGAGCGATCGCTAAAGGTGCGGCTTTAGAAAGCGCTTTAGCCCACTCCACGGCCGCGCTTAAAAGCTCCTCATCTGGAACGACGCGATTGACAATGCCTCTTTTCAGGGCCTCGTCAGCGCTCATTTTCACAGCGCCAAAAATCAATTCTTTTGCCATCGTTGGACCGACCAAACGTGACAGGCGCTGTGTTCCGCCAGCGGCTGGCATGATTCCTAATTGCGTTTCGGTGAGCCCAAGATAGGCAGATTGGCAGGCGATGCGAAAATCACACGCGAGGGCGATTTCCAAACCTCCGCCAAAGGCAAATCCATTGATGGCGCAAATGACGGGTTTGGCGACGGTGGCAATGCGTCCAAAAGTGAATTTATACGCGCGGATCCGCTCGGCGACTTCAAGGTCGCTCATGGTTCGTCGTTCCTTGAGGTCTGCGCCGACACAAAAAGCGCGATCTCCGGCGCCGGTTAAAATGATGACACGGACGCTGGTATCCTCGTTTAATTTTTCGAAACTTTGCTTGAGTTCTGCGACAAGGCCGCCGTTCATGGCGTTGAGATGACTGGGTCGATTGAGCGTAAGTATTGCAATGCCTTTTTCTACAATCGTTTTCATGCTTTCATTCATAATATTTATGTCTTATCGTTGATTGGAAGAGGTATTGATGACTGAGCAACAAGAAAAGAACAAGAAAGAAAACACCTTGGATCCAAAATGGAAGGTGCGCATCGAAAAAGTTGCAACGCTTTATTTTGGTTTTTGTCGTCGAAGCGCGGCGGCGATTACGCGTGCTAAAAATCGGAAAAATAAGCCAGAGTAAGCTCTTATTGTAACTTCTGATGGAATTGTGAATTCCAATTGATCGTGATAATAACGGGGAGAAATTGTAGACCCATTATTTTTTCTTTGGAGTTCCGATTTGGAAGACGATATAGAGCTGGTAAAACTCGCCCAGAGTGGTGACCAACAGGCGTTCAAGACCCTCGTTGAGCGTTATCAACGCAAAGTATATTCGATTTGCTATGGTATGTTGAAAAACCAGGAAGACAGTATGGATGCTTCCCAGGAAACATTTATTAAAGTCTTCCGATATTTGGAAAAGTTTAATTTTCAATCTAAATTCTACACTTGGCTTTACCGGATCACGGTTAACGTTTGTATTGACCAAATTAGGAAGAATTCCAAACGAAAGAATGTTGAATATGATGATACCTATTCAAGACCGGCCGAGGTGGGAGATGAAAATATTCTTCCCTCAACCTTGGGTCTCAATCCGGAAAAGGCATATGGGCGAAAAGAGCTCCGTGAAAAGATGCTTGAGGCGTTGGAGCAGATACCCGAAAAACATCGAACGATATTGATCCTCAGAGAGGCTGAAGGTCTCAATTACGACGAGATTGCAAGTGTTCTCGAGGTGTCAAAAGGAACGGTAATGAGCCGACTTTTTCACGCTCGAAAATATTTCCAAAATGCACTATCGGCCTATCTTAAAGAGGAAATTGATGCCGGTTAATTTTCTCGAAAAAGATCCAAATATATGTGATCCAAAATTGAATTTCTGTCTTTGGTGCACGTCTACTCCATGTAGACCTAAAAATAGGCTTTTCGAAGAGCCTTTTTACATGGAAAGAAAATGATGCTTTCAAA
>JALSKP010000780.1 GCA_026988815.1 Myxococcales bacterium
GCCTCCAAAGGTTGCGATTATTGCCTGTGCTCGAAAGCTACTTACTCAAATAAATGCTATGATTCGGGACCAGCAACCATGGCAAAATGAAGAACTTCCAGTTTGTAGTTAATACAGTTGCACACTATCATCGTCATTTTCGAAGCCCTTCGAGTTCCCCGGACTTCTCTATCCACAACGATCACGTCTTCGGGTTCAAAACAATCCAACAACGAAGGAGATTGAGTTGATAAGATGACCTGTGTTCTCATTGATGCGCTCTGTATCAATTCTGCAAGTATTTCGATCCCCCAAAAAAGTAAGCGTCCCCGTTTTCACGAATGTACTGAGGCAATGCATCTTCGGTCATCATTACCGAATAGAAGCTTAAAAAATTCAACGAAATTGCTTTTTCCCGCCCCATTCGCTCCGATCAAAATATTGAGATCATTGAGCGGAAAGTCTCTCAGTGAACGAATGGATTTGAATCCTTCCAAAGTAAGTTTTCTAATTGGTTTCGACATCGATAATTTTAGTAAGGGTCATTGAGTACATTTGTTCAACTTAAAAGAGCAACGTCGTTTAGAAGGTATGAGCAAATCAATCATTTCCTGATTTAATGAATAAATTGATGTCGCAAAAAGTTTGACAGCCAGGTACTCCTTTAGTCGAGGTATTTCGTGAAGTATAAGGTCATTCTATATATCGTTTTTTTGTCGAGTTTCTTTCTATTCTCCTCCACATTATCGGCGGAAACGTGGGAGGCGGCGATTCCTTCGCCTGGAAAGTCGAGTCGGGCCAGAAAAAAAATTGCGGATCATGTTTTGACGTTGTGGAAAGCGCGATTCAAACTTGTCAAACGCACAGCCGAATTCAAAAAAAAATCGCCAACACGAATAGAAATCAACTTTTCTAAAAAAGTCGGCCACGATTTGGTGCGAAATTTATTGACGACACCTGGCAGATTAGAAATTCGAGAAATCGTTAACGATGTCGGCATTTTTTCGGAACTCACGCATTTGGAATTCAAGAAACATAATAGCAAAGGCATCGAGTCGGTTTGTTTTGAGACGCGTAATGAAGTCGATCGTGCATTATCGGCTCTCATTGGTCCTGATTTTCACTTTGGTGTGTTTAGACGAGACCCGCAGGAGAAATCCAATCATCCATGGTGCGTGGTCGCCCTGGGTTCCAAAGTGTTGAGAAATAACGACGTTCAGAAAATCAAACGTAAACGTTCCTTAAAGGGCGATTTTTCTTTGCTCTTTAAAATGAAGATCAAATCGATTGATCGGCTTGCCGAAAATGGGGAGTTGACGGTAAAATCCTTAGCGATCACAATTGATGGTGATATTGTTGCAAGAACAACCTTCCAACAAATGAAGAGACTGCCCATTTCCATCCGCCCACCAAGTTGGGTTGATGCAAAAGAGTGGACAACCCTTGTGCGTGTATTGATGCTAAAACCGATTCTTGTTCCCGTGGTGCTTTTGGAGCCAAAATGAACGACCGACCTCTACCTGAAACCATACGTGGTTCATGGTATTTGATCTCAAAAAAATCGAAAACGAAAAAGGCGATTGAGCGTCCTCTTCAGATTCTTCGTTTTCGTCTAGACGCATCCTTCTCAATCTACGCTCGAGTAGATGAAGGAAAGAACCAAGACAACCCAGAACCAACCTGGTCGGAGGTCGAAAGCGGCGACTATACATTCGACGGGGGTTTTCTCATTCTACGCGGCACGACAACGGAAACCTACAGGGTAAAACGCTTCAATCATTGGAAGTGGGAACTGGAGGGAAATAAGTACTTCTCAGATATGTTGCGCGGTAAAATTAGCGAAGCAGAATTCGTCGATCTTGACGAAGAGACCTTGAAAGAGATTCGAATTCTCCCCATTCGGGTTGAGGCACAAACAAAAAGTAAAGGCCTCGACGATGCAATCATTGATCTCGTCTACACTCACGACGGGCGGCACATCCATCTGGCTTCCTTTTTTACGAGCGACGAAGGCTGGAATCGTTTTGGCATCGGCCTCTCCCCATTTTATGATGGTATTAGTGCCCAAACCTGGGAGCGCATCATTCGGGAATCTTATTTCGACATGTATCTTGGTAAGCCGAAAAATATTGGGATTGTTACCATTCGTTTCCTCAACGCGCCCGACTCCCATCCTCGTATTTTTAACTATTCTTAGAAAAAACACCTTGGCTCAATACATCATCGGCGACGTTCACGGACAATTCCGAACGCTAAAAAAATTGCTCGCCCACATTCATTTCAACCCCAGTCAGGACGAAATTTTTCTGACTGGTGATCTCATTAATGGTCCGCAATCGCTTAAAGTTCTTAAGTGGGCAAGAGAGAATGCGCGCGTTGTTTTAGGAAATCACGATCTGCACATGATGGCGGTCATAGCTGGACAAAAGGACTATCGAAAAAAGAAAGATCTATTTGCCGATGTCCTTGAATCCCCTGAACGCAAATCGCTCTTGAAGTGGCTCATCAAACAACCACTGATGATTCGAGAAGAAAATTTCGTGCTCGTCCACGCTGGTGTTTACCCAGGATGGGGACTCAAAGAAGCAAAACGGCACGCGAAAAAAGCGTCGCAATACTTGCAGGAAGATTCCCTTCACGCGCTCGGGAATATGTACGGCAACAAGCCTCGAAAATGGAACCAAGAAAATGACGCCGTGCTAACCGACGTCGAAGATGTATTTAGATTTACCATTAATGCATTCACGCGGATGCGCGTTATCGAAGGAGATTTAAAACTCGATTTCGATTACAAACTCAATTACGCCAAAATTCCTGACAACAGAAACGCGTGGTTTGATGTTCGAAAGAAAACGCGCACACGGGTTTACTTTGGTCATTGGGCGGCGTTGGGCCTCTTCTTGCGCACCGACGTCGCGGGTCTTGATAGTGGATGTCGATGGGGCGGTCCCTTGACCGCGATTCGCGTCGACGATGGAGCTGTCTTCCAACAAAAAAGGGTCGATCTCGGATAAGGATTCTGTGAAAGACGTCCCAAATTGTGCGTTGATATAGAAGCGTAGAATCATTACCGTGCGTCCAAGCCTAAACTGTGGAGCCTTTGATGAAGAGAAGAGAGTTTATTATTCTAAGCGGTGCAAGTGCCATCGCCTTAGCGACTGGATGCAGCGACGACCAAAGTAAAACACCTATAGACGATCTTGGACGAGACATGATGAAGGCTGATGTAGGAGAGGATGCCCAGCGACAACAAGATCTCAACGAAGATCTTTCTGAAGACGGAACAGGTGAAGCCGATATCGCCGACCTTGGTATCATCAACCTCAATCCTCTACCTATCCCCGTGTTACTCAAAGGTGAGCAACGAGGGGGGATTGTGAATTATGACCTTAACGTTCAAGAATCCACACATACATTTTTTGAGAATATCGCCGCCCCCACTTTTGGGATCAATGGAGATATTTTGGGGCCGACGCTCTTACTCGAAAATGGAAAACAGATATCCATCAATTATAAAAACCAATTAGCGGAAACAATCACAATGCACGGCCATGGTATGCACACACCGGCATTGATGGATGGCACGCCACACCAACCTATCATGCCCGGCCAAACATGGTCGGCCGAGTACACCGTAAACCAACGCGCGAGCACGTGCTGGTATCACCCACACACCATGGATGAAACTGCCAAGCAAGTTTACAAAGGCTTGGCTGGGCTTATTATTGTTGAGGACGATGAAAGCAAGGCTCTAGATCTCCCAAAGCGTTATGGTGTGGATGATATTCCCTTAGTTCTTCAAGATCGACGATTCAAAGATGGTAAACTCGACTACTCTCCCTCTCGCATGGAGATCATGCGTGGTTATATCGGAGATACCTTAATTGCCAACGGTGCAATTGATTCACAATTTGACGCTGAGGCCAAAGAAATTCGATTTCGTATTCTCAACGGATCGAACTCAACGGTCTACAAACTCGCCTTTTCTGACGGACGAAGCTTCAAGCAGATCGCCACTGACGCATCATTTTTAGAGCAGCCGGTGGAACTGAGTGAGTTAACTTTATCGCCAGCCGAACGCGCCGAAATAGTAGTTGATTTTACAAATGATATGGGTGAGGAGTTAAGTCTGATGGATCTAACTCAGAATAAATCCTTCTGCCGAATCAAGGTCAGCACACCTGCGCTCGTACAAACATCCTTGCCGCAGAACCTGACCTCGCTGACGAAATTGAACGAGGCCGATGCGCTACGAACGCGTCAATTTGTTCTTGCGGGTCCTATGATGCGCTTGCAAATCAACGGTGCTTCGATGGATATTAACGTCATTAATGAAAGCGTGAAACTCAATGAAATTGAAATCTGGGAAATCAGAAACAATATGCGAGTTGACCATAATTTCCATATCCATGCGACACACTTCATGCTCCTAGATCGTAACAACCAACCTGTTCCGGAGAATGAAAAAGGATATAAGGACTGCGTTTATGTTCCAGCGAACCAAAGCGTTCGATTTATTGTAAAGATGGTGGACTACGCAGATCCCAATGTCCCTTACATGTATCATTGTCATTTCTTGGAGCACGAAGATGCGGGAATGATGGGTCAGTTCGTCGTCATTGCCTGACTGAGCGACCTTTTCCTCGCCCAAGATAATAGCAAACCACGGTACTATCATTATCCTTGGTTTCGAGATCGAATAACCGTTCTGAGAAACCCTTGGGTTTCCTCGCTTTGCTCCATCAACCCAACCTACCTACACCCCTACAAAGAAAGAACAACCTACCTACACCCCTACAAAGAAAGAAAATACCTCAGAAAGGGATCACACTACCTTTCCATCTATACGATAAGAAAATAAATAAAATGCTTTACTTTAGTAGTACTTGTTACTAAGCTCGGCGTCCTTGAGTGAAAATGAAAATAATAAAGCTTTCTTTTCTCGCCCAAAGAACGCAAAGGACAATGTCATGATTTACCACAAACAGTATCGCAATCAACTCGAAGAACTGAGTATTGATCCAACTGCTTATTGTGCAGGAGCCTTTGCCAACGACGAATAGTCTTACCACTTTCGTTTTCTGCAACGTCTCCTCCGGAGACGTTTTTTTTTGCTTATGGAACACTCTTTTCGCCGTTTAGGCGCGTGGATAATAGCGTTTAGAATGTGGGTTCAAATCCCACTATTTCGAACTTGTTCGGGGTATAGCTTAACTGGGAAAGCCCAAACGCCACGTGAAGATGTTTTACTTCGACCTCGCTCCCTCTAAACAAGGGAAAAGAGGCCTTGTTTATAAACCGACGAGAGAAAACTTGTCCTCAACAAAAAGGTGACCAAATGTCCACTTTTATTAGAGAGTTATCACACTACGAAATCTGTATTTGCGGATTGGATGTGCTCGGTTCAAACATCGCCGTCGGCTTAGCCCGAATCGGCGCTCAACGATTAACTCTAATCGATGACGAGAAGGTAACACCGGAAAGTCTTTTCTATCCGCCCTTCGGTTGGGCGGATCTTGATTGCTTCCGAACCAAAGCCATCTCACACGAGCTCATCCGCTGCAAAGACATCCTTCCAGATGCTGTTGGATTTCGAGTCAAAGATAGTAACATCGCCTCCTTTATCGGAGATGCTGAACTTGTTGTAAATACATTTAACGATGAGCAGGCGATTATCGTCGCGCAACATTGTCAGCATTTTTCAATCCCTTGTCTGCGTGTCATTGTTTCCAAAACCCAAGCCGGGTCCGAACAAACTCGCGTCGATCTTATGTGGGAAGATGAAGGGAGGATTCACTCCTCAAACGACGATGTTGGAACAGAGTGCTTAATTGCGTCTGCCCTGGCGGTCGATCTCATCGCTGATTTTGCCCTCTACGGCCAAAAGGAAAATATCGAATATATTCCGGCCGTTGCATAAGCAAGCCCATCTATTCTTCTCCGAGGATAGATGGGCTTCTTTTTTTAACGCCCTCTTATGTAAACTTGCATCCTTTTTAACAACACCAAAGAACAGGCACTCAGTATGATAAAACCGATCGTCCACAAGGTCTGCCTTCCCAAAAGAACAAATAACGGAATTCCCCCCAATACACCCACCGCAGATCCCAAATCTCGCCAGGTCGAAATGCCACTCAAGGTTGATAATTTATCCACAGTACTTGTACGCAGCGCTAACGCGGGAAGCATCGCAACGATGACGCTATTGGAAACAAAGCTGAGCGTAATTCCGAGATGAATATATCCCACCGCGATCAACCCAGAGCCGATGAGCAAAAGAAGAAGGGAAGAATTAAATATTCTTCTCAGACCAAAAAAATCTGAAAACCATCCTGAAGGATTGAAAGGAAGGTTGAACAGAGTTTTCTAAAAAGAAGATAACCTGCCACAAGCGCGACAAGTTCCAGCTTATTCTTCCCAGGAAACAATTTACTTAAAGTTACAACGAGGATGCCATCGATGATTAAGGCCGAAAAAAACGTTAAAAGCCTGGGCGGCGTTAAACGGAAAACATGGGTTAGAGTCGGTGACGGTCTTCTTCTATCGGAGGCAGGCAGCAAAGAAGCCAAGACGAGCGAAAGAAGCGTTAACACGCCGAGGAAATGAAAAGCGCGTTGGTAACTAAAAAGCGTAACCAGATGCGACCCCAAATAAAGCGCTAAAACGCCGCCTGCCGTTTTGATTCCCTGAATCACACCAAACAATAGGAATCGATTTTCACGCGCTTGGGCGGCATATAAAAGCGACCCGATTCTAATCGTCGCATAAGAAAGGCCCCACAGTATTCGGAAAAGCAAAAAGAAGACTAAGCCGAAATTAAACCCATAAGACATCGTTGTAAGAAATGCGATGAAAGCGCCAACTTTCATTGCTTGTGTGGTCCCTTTTTTCGAAATGATAAAAACGACCCACGCATTGCCGGGAATTCTCACGAATTTATTCACGGATAAAATTAGGCCGATTTCGAAGGGAGAAAAACCCCTTCCTTCTCCAAATATTGGTAAAGCAGAATACAATAATGCGTCGCCTAATCCAGCCAAGGCCAACACCAATGCTGACAAAATCACATAGCGGTAGACGGGGCCGTGCAGCGGGTATAAAGCATCATTCATCGTATAAATAACCTCGCATCATCTCGCCTCCTTTGGTTAAGCCTCAGATAGACGTCACAAACGAAAAAGGACGCAATGTTTGGTCGGCAATAAACCCGCCAGAAAGGAGAAGACAGCCGGAGGGGGAACCTACGTGGCATTGAGAAAGCCTTCGAGATCGCCGAAAGTGCACGCAAGGTTGATGGCAACAATCGCATCATTATCTGTACGGATGGCGACTTCAATCTCGGACTTACTGGCAAGCCGCTCTTAGACCTCATCGAACAATACCGCGAAAAACAAATCACGATTTCTGCGATCGGATTTGGTCG
>JALSKP010000781.1 GCA_026988815.1 Myxococcales bacterium
CTTTGCAATCATCCGGCCGAAAACACCAGAGGGAGAGGGAGTTTCTCTTCCGAACAAAAATCCCCTCGAATACCACAAGGACACAATGAATGGTCATACTAGAATCCCACCGTTTTTGATCACACTACATTTATTTTTGCGGAAAAAAGAAACAAGCCTCACACACCTGAAAGACGATCGAGAATCGCCCCTGGAATCGAAATCGAACCGAATCGATCCGACCCAATGGTTTCTGGGCCATGAAAATCACTGCTACTCGTCCAAAAAAGATCGAGCTTGAGGGCGATCTGTTTAAACTTTTCCTCCTCGGCCGAGCTGTGTCTGGGGTGACTAGCCTCGATGCCATCGAGCCCCCTCTCCTTCCAACGAGAAATCATCGAATCAAGATTGCCCTCCTCGTTTTTGTAAATTCCCGGATGGGCAAGAAGAGCCACTCCACCAGCATCGTGGATAATATCGATGGCCTGCTCAACGGGTGGCCAATTGCTTTTTACATACACATCGCCGTCCGAGGAAAGATAACGATCAAAGGCATCTTTGACCGATGTCGCGTACCCTTTTTGAATGAGAGCTCTTGCCAAATGAGGACGTGTATAAACATCAGCATGGGCGCTTAGAACAATATCATCAAATCCGATATCGATGCCTTTGCTGGCCAGCCTCTCGACCATTATTCCCATTCGTTTACGCCGTCTTGCGACTTGTTCCCTCGAGTAATCCTCGATCCTTTCAGGATCAACGCCGTAGCCCAACACGTGTACAGATCGCCCGTGAAACGCGCTGATTTCGATTCCTGGTAAAAACCGAATACCGTGGGAACTCGCCGCATCGGCTGCGCGTTTACACCCCGAGCAGGTATCGTGGTCGCTCAACACCCAGAACTTGACATCTTTGTCGCTGCATTTGCTGGCGAGCACTTCGGGGTCAAAGACACCATCTGAAAAGGTGGAGTGGGTGTGAAGTTCAGCTTTGGTGAGATTGATCGTGTTGGGATTTAACTTCAAGTATGCCATCCTGTCCGGCCTGAGTGAGAGCATCTGCCTCGTCGACGTGAGCTTCAAACTCATCAGCACGAGATTGAATGTCAAGGACCGTTTTCGACGTTCCCTCCTCAGATTCACGGCGTTTTTCCCGAATTTCCTCGACCACAGAATCCGAGGTTAAGGTATGTTCTTCGTCAGAACTCTCTCCCAAGAGTTCGTCCACGGAAAGATTTCTCCAACGAATTTCCTCCGAGAGTTTTTCCATTGCGCCCAAAGAGTCTTCAAGAACCGCATCGTTGTCGCCTGTCCCAATTTGAACAAGAGAAAGGTGCAGTCTTTCAAGAGCCGTAAAGCAACGTTGCACACGGGCATCCAAACGCGCTCGAGCTGACCCAAAACGCCTTCTAACACGGAGCTGTTCCACCATTTCCTGAAGTGTTGCTTCAAGTTCTTTTTTGACTGATTTATCACGTGTTTTGCTGATTTTCTGATCGAGTTCGAAGACACGCGATTCCAAATTTCTCCCCTTCGTTCGTTCTTCGGCGAGTTTGAGTTCGCCAGATCGACGGGTTAAAGCAAGCAAGGCTTGCGAGGTTTCATCGGCAATGATTCGCGCTCGTTCTCCCATTTTTTCATCCACTCTCTTGAGTTCACCAAGAATTTGTTCGTACAACACTCGCCCTGCGTGGATGGATTCACGTTCCTCCCCGGAAGCCTCGGAATAGGATTCCTTGAAGGAAGAGAGAATTTCGTTTCGGTTCCATTCCAATCGGGTTAAACCGCTGGCGAAAGAAAGGAAGATCCCCCACGTCGCCGCGCTTAGAACATTTTCCATGAGAGAGAATCCAATCTGGGAAAATAGACCCCGGGTCGTAAAAACGGCCAAAGCTAGGGCACCAGAGAACATGGCCCAAGAGAGCGCTCTTTCAGAGAGCAAGCTTTTTTCGTCCATGGAGAACGCGCCGCCAAAGAATAAACCCGCAACGGCCGCGCCGAGCGCCCAATGGTAAGGGAGAAGAATGACCCACGCCACGCCCCCTAGGATGGAAACGATAAGCCTGAGCATCGGCGTTCCCGCCTTGAGGTCGCTAAAGTTAGCCAAGAGCCCAAGAATCGCGCCAAAGGTTAACGCAGGCAGTAAAGGCGAGGCCGTCCCGACTGCGGCACCTAGGACGGAGGCGATAAGGCCCGAGAGAATGCCGCCTCCGATGAGAACGCGGGTTTCTCGACCAAAGGCTCGGGAGTTATTCAAGGAAACGGAGAGTGACATGCGTTGGGTCCTTCGGAAAAGAAAGTGGGCGGGGTAGCTAAGGTTGGGTTTAGAATGAATCGAAAAGAATCGCGTTACTACGTGACTTTTGGTTTTTGATCATACGCTTTCGTTTTGCAGGTGCAGGCTTGGACTGAATGGTCTTGCGTACATCAGAAAGATTAAGGGCTTCAGCATCATAACGTCCGGTATTTTTGAACTTATATTTCTTTCGCGAACGACGCACTTTGTCTTGCGTTCCGGCGATGAGAGAATCTGCTTTATCGGACTCGCCGTTCTCAAAGAGTTCCATTGCTTTCTGAAGATTGTTGGCAACCTCAACTTGTTGGACTCGAGAGATCACATCAACATTAACCTCTGAGGCGACTTTAGAAGCGTCATTGGTAACGACGGTCTTCAACGACAAGGCCTGGGTTTTCGGCGTCTTGTTGATGAGGTCTTTGTAGCTAAGCGAGACATTGTATATCGGTTTTTCGCCTGAGACAGTGGCGTCAGCGTTCAATTTAACAAGGATACTTTTCTTTTGCTCGGAGAAGAATTCTGACAAGGGAATGTAAACTTTATTCCCTTCAATACGGTGAGGGAAGCCGTATAATTCGCTCAAATGAACACCTTCATTAAGCTCAAGCACAACTGCACTATTTGAAGCAACGGTTGTAGAAAGCCCCTTTAACTCGGTATCAAAGAAGCTGATAATCTGGTCAGCACGATCGACGAAGTAGTAATTTCCAGCACCCTGATTAGCCATTTTAGTCATCAATTCTTCGTTATAATCCAGCCCCACCCCCATTGTTGTCACGCTCACACGTGATTTAAGGGAATGGGTTGCAAGGGCTATCAAAGATGGAGAATCTGTGATGCCGATATTGGCGTGCCCATCTGACATGAGGATGATGCGATTAACAGTCTCACGATTATTCCATTTGCTCAATTCCTCGAAACCACGCTGAAATCCGCCGGAAAGATGGGTTCCTCCACCAACACGAATTCTATTAATCGCTTGAAGAATTCTTCCGCGATTGGCACGACTTACAGGTGCAGACGAAAAGTCGAC
>JALSKP010000782.1 GCA_026988815.1 Myxococcales bacterium
TTCAGTGAGAACATTTACGAGCTGTCTTGCTGCTGTTCTCGCTTTTATGATCTTCTCACCTGACATTGAACCGGAACGGTCCATCACGAGTGCGATATTTAGAGGAGGACGTTCGGTGCCCGAAAATTTTGAGGCTTTGATATCGATCGTCGCATAGAGTTCGCGAACCGAACCTGCCGCCAAATAACCGTTTGAAATTGCCGAATTCAACGTCAACGTTCCATTTACCGATCCATTGGTCACGGGATTTTTCTCGCTTACAATTGGATTTTCGGGGATGTTCACGATCGGCCGAATCGTCGGCTTTTTCTGTGTACTGAAGTAAACTGCGGCGACGAGAAGAAGGACGGCAACGCCACCGATAGTTGCGAGTTGTTTCATGTTCGGGCTCCTGAAAGGGACAATGTGTTAAAGTTCACTTTCAATCAAACGCATAGACATCGAAAAGGATCTATAATGTTTCCTTTTTTTATGCATTTTACCCATTCTAACGAATGAATCGACGCTTGTAGAATGGATCTTTTCGAGTTTATCTATAAGCTTTTGGGAATGGAAGCCTAAAGATATTGTTCTCCCTACGTATGAATCACACCACTTCAACAATTCATGTCCCTGTCTTCCTAACAGCACTGTTAATGGTGGGCTGTTTGGCCTCCGAGGAAGGGCGTCCGATTCCATCGGCCAGGGTCGTCAATACCTCCCCTGAAGCACCCACAAAGAAAAGAGTGGAGAGCAGTAAAAAGGCCGATATCGTCCTTTGGGTAAATGAGGAAGGGATTGAAAGAAAGGATATCGACACCCGATTGCAGCGCGTTATTCGCTTCAAAAAAAGTCAACATGAGTCCTTAAGTGCTCATCAACTTCTATTGGAAAGAAAGCGAATTGAAGATCTTTTCATCGGTCAGCGCCTTTTGCTCCAGCACGCCAAGGAAAAGAATATTACGCTAGAAAAGGACGAGGCCGAAAAAGAGCTCGCGCGTTATGTGGAAAAAAACTTTGGTTCCCTAGAAGCTTTTCAAGCCCACCTCGACTACAGATCTGTGAGGCGAGAAGATTTTTTACAAGATCTCAAAAACAGCATCATCGTCAAAAGACTCTTTCCCGAAATTAAAACGACGAAAGAGGAATTATTAGATCGTTTCTTCCAAGATTTTCAGGAACATGGCATCCGTGAAAAAAGTAGAATCACTCTTTTTCATAGTTCGATTAAACGAACCCACGCGCCGATGAAGTACCTCGATTTCCGCAATGCCTTAAAACGTAAAATGCTAGGCGATATTATCGCCAAACATAACTTGGGATGGATTTCACCAGAGGATGGAGATCTACCACCAGAGGTTTTCACAACCCCCGCCCACCAGGTTATCGGAATTGCAAATGAAGAGGGCACCTTTTTCTATTGGATAATGAAAAAAAGAAAAATCCTGAATCCAAAATTCCTAATGATGAAACATCGATTAAAACTCTCCCTCATACGAGATAAAAGAGAAGAAAAACGGCTCGCCTTGATTGAAGAACTCAGAGGCCACGCCAAGATTAGATATCAGCCTCAAAAACGATAGGGGATTGACAAAGGCTTGGCAGAAAAGCAAAAGGTTGGACGATATTATAGAAGGAAACAACATGGCCCACGAAATAAAAGCACATATCACCGGAACAGTTTGGAAAATCGAAGTCGAGGTTGGCGAACAAATCGAAGAAGATGATGACTTTACGATTCTTGAATCCATGAAGATGGAAATGCCCATTTCCGCAGAATTTGATTGTGTGATTAAAGAAATCCTCTGCAAAGAAGAAGATAAGGTCGAAGAGGGCCAAGTCCTCTTTGTCGTTGAAGAAGTGTAACTTCGGGCGTGAAAATGGGAGATAAATTGCGTTTTAAAAACCAAGTCATTTGGATCACAGGGGGTGGAAGTGGAATCGGTTTGGCTTTGGCCAAAGCCTTCGCAAAAGAAGGTGCAAAAGTCGCGCTTTCTGGCCGCCGTCTCAACAAACTAAACGAGGCTGTTAAGATAGTCGAACAAGCTGGCGGAGAAGGTTTGGCCGTTCAATGCGACGTAAGCGACGAAAAGGCGGTGGAAGCTGCGGTAGAAAAAGTCGTCCAACACTTTGGAAAAATGGACCTCGTTCTCGCCAATGCAGGTTTCGGCGTGGCAGGGAAATTCAAAGATCTCCAAGTCGACGATTGGCGACGACAGTTCGAGGTCAACGTCCTCGGTGCAATCGCCACAGTGAAATACGCCCTACCCCACCTCGAAAAAAGCAAAGGTCGAATTGGCCTGATGGGATCTGTTTCAGGCATGTTCTCCTCGCCTGGTGTGGGTCCCTACCACGCCTCAAAATACGCAATACGGGCGATCGGCCAGGTCTTAGCAATGGAGCTTCACGGCACCGGCGTTTCTTGCACCACCATCCAACCCGGCTTCGTCGAATCCGAAATCGGACAGGTCGACAATGCAGGCGTTTTCCGACCGGAATTTACGGACTCTCGCCCGCAAAAACTGATGTGGTCTTCCCAAAAAGCGGCCGACGTCATTCTCAATGCACTCTACAAACGAAAACGTGAATTCACCTTCACCACCCATGGCAAAATTGTCGGTTTTCTCGGGCGCCATTCTCCGTCTTTGGTGCATTTTGCAGTAACCACATTCGTGAAAAAACCTTATAAAACATCTGTGTCGTCCCTCGATAAAGATTGAATCACTTCCATATTATCGGAAATTTGGAAAATCGACGTGTCCACGCTTTCGTCGAGGAGGCCCACGCCCTTGGACATCAAACCACGCTTACTTCCTATCTTTCACTGATTAACAATGTGGAGTCGAACACCCCTTTTGTCCTCCCCAAAGGTCATATTCTTCGTTTGGAATCGCCAGGAGAAAACGAGCCATTACATCGGCAATTATACCGACTAGGCGGAGAAGAAAACCCTCCGAAAACATCCGAGTTTGGAAATGCAAAAGCGTGGTTCAGGGGTTATAAAAGACTTCTCAATATCATTCGTGCAGATCAAACTTTTTCCTCTCCCAAGGATGTGCTTGAGATGTTCGATAAAGCCATTATGTATGCACGTTTACAAAACGTTGGCGTGAATATGCCAAAACGGAAAATGCATATTTCTTGTTTTGATGACCTCCTTCAATCTGACGCGCCGCAACGTCTTTTTATCAAACCCCAATTTGGCTCAAGCGCCTCTGGTATACTCGCATGTTCAATTGGAAACAATTTAGTAAAATGCGTTACTTCTTTAGAAATGCAAGGGGGGAGATTTTACAACAATTTGAAGCTATCAACCTACTTTGGTGAGCAGGCTGCGGCATGTATTGCATTCATCCTTTCCGAAGGCGCGGTCGTGGAAGAGTGGATTCCCAAAGCGACTATGGAGAAGAAAAACTTCGACTTTCGAATCGTCTGTATAGCCGGTGAGCCAAGACATATCGTCATGCGTTGCAGTCGATCGCCGATGACAAATTTGCATCTAGGAAATGAGAGAGGAAATCTGCGTTTATTCAAAAAAACATTTGGAGACAAAGCCCTTACTCGACTCCGAGACGAGGCGAGAAAGGCAGCCTCCGCTTTTCCAGACGCCCACTATCTTGGCGTCGATGTGGGACTGGAAAGCACGGGGCGAAAAGCCTACGTTTTCGAGGTCAACGCTTTTGGCGATCTACTGCCCGGTATCGTGTATAATAAGGCGTCCGTCTATCGCGCCGAAATTGAGAGTTATCCCACTAAAGGCGCAAAAGAAGGCGCATAAAAATGGGCCCAGACTGAAGAAAAATCGCGCTTTAAATAAACATCGCTGCCCGTTTGCCTTTCTGGAAAAAAACCGCTATTTCGTGTCGCATATTGTAGGACAACGAGTTGGGGTCCAATCTAATATTGATTTGGAACCGCTCGGCTATTTGGGAGTTGCCTATGAACTGCTCGTATTGCGGGTATTTCAACGAACACGAAACAGAATTATGCGCACGATGTGGCACCACTATGCCGCCGTCGACCTGTTCGTCTTGTGAGAAAAAAGTGCCTTGGGGTGAAATCACGTGTGAGCAGTGTAAACGGGTCGAGGAATCGGCTGAT
>JALSKP010000783.1 GCA_026988815.1 Myxococcales bacterium
AGAAAAGAAAGATGTAGCTTCTTTGGTAATCGACTCAGTTTCTTTGCGAGGTTTATTTCGTAAGAGAGGAAATGCTTGTCTTTGATAATATCTACTTTTGAGTAGTTGAATTCGAGTTTGTTTTTTATTTTGGTTGGGATAGAAATAGTTGCAATCGATACGTTCGCAGAATTTGGTACGGGCGTGGGCTTTGTGTACTTGGCAATACTGGCGGTTTTGCCTTCTCCGAACTCCAATGACCATCGGGTGATTTGGCCGCTGTCGAGGCGCGGAAAAGTATCCCAGGCGATGAGATGCCAGGTGCCTTTGGTGGATACGCTTTTTTTCAAAATGTGTTCGATGGTTTTCTTGTTTTCGGACTCGCCTTGCCAATCCCCAGAATCGATAGAGAATATATTGCCCAAGGGATCGACAAGATCAATGCCAACATCGCCCACCCAGGTGTGATCGATTTTAATATTGATTTTTACCCTCTTTCCCCTGTGTTCCTCTCGTATTTTTAAAGGCAAAACGGCATATCGATATTCTGTTTCATACTCCAATTCGTTCAGGATTTCTTTTCGTTCCACATCGGCGAGCTTTGTGCGACGCTTTCGCACTTTCTTGTCGTCAATTTTTACGTTCGATAATCCATGGAAGCTAATCGTTGGAACGGCGAGTTGATTGAGCTCTTCGTTTTTTGTTTTTTTACCCGCCCGTGGATAAGACAGAAGGTAGTTTCCCTCAAAGTAGGAGGTCGGCATGGTGAGGGTGTATTCAACAAAACTCGTATGCTTGGGCGCGATTGGAAAAACGGAAAGGAATAACTCATCGACCCAAGACCAGCTTAAGAGCGCGGGGTCGCGTGCGGCGTGTGGACCGATTCCGGTTAGTTCTTCATAGAGATCGGCTGCTTTTTGGGCTTCCATCAATTCGCCTTCGTACCATTTTTTGCCAGCCTTAATTCGCAAGCCTGTCGCCGCTGCCCCTCGGGGCAGATGCAAGCTAAGTTCAGCTTGTTCGTGTTGGGTTCCCGGGTTGTAAAAGGAACGCCTCACCCGGAGGGTCGCGATGCCCTCTTTCAGAGACACATCCACATGATGGGAACGTTCGATGAGTCCTTGTCCACGCGTGGATCGCAACTCGTCCGCGAAAGTTAAGGTTGGATTTAGTAAAATAGCGAGGTAGAGCAATTGTGTATATTTCATATAGACTCCGACAAAAATGGAACAAGAATGTTCCCATAAAATTATAGTATTTGTTTTCAAAATGAGTCTGATTTAAGATGTTTATCCGAGTTTTGTTTTCAATCGATTCGATGATATGAAGAAGAAACTATTTACCGAGGGTCAACGTTGAAAACGATTTTAAAACTCATTCTTCTAGGTTCCATTCTTACGCTAACGACGGCGGCCGCATGTGGAGATCCCGACGAAAAAAAGGACGATATTATCATTATCGACAATAACGGTACTCCGAGTCCGACGAATAACACCACGACCCCAGGCGAGAATAATAAAAATAATGTTAGTCCAACAAATAACAAAGTGAACAATGCGAAAAAGGATTATCCTTTCACCAACGACCCCAAAAAAGCCTTAGATGCAATAGAAATATTGTCTTATAAATGTTTTGCAGACGGGGATGAAAGCGCGATTCGGCTCCGTTTTTTTGAAAGAGGAGCGCTGAGCGCGGATGATTTTAAAGGCGGCGAAAGCGTCGGAAGCTGGGAAAAGATCGGCGAAAAAATAAAAGTATCCATTCCAGAATTTGGATTTAGTGAAACCACCACCGCGATTGCAATTGATCTCGATATTGTCGCGACGATGGTATTCCCAAGTTTTGTATGTGGCGCGTTGGGGGTGAACAATGAAGCTGAGACAACCAAAGAGGTGCTATTTTGCGATAACCACGAATTTATTTCTGAAGTTCTCATTGAAGATAGCGAATTTCAATTTTGGAATACCGGGTATGTTAAGCGACGTCGATGGGAAGAGCTCTTATCTGTTCCGGACACGCTTTACAGTGAGATCGATGGTATTTGGAAAGAGTCGGGCGGGGTTATCTACGTTGTTTTCCCACGTGGAACTGGCGAGGATGCAGATTCAATTCGTTATCTGACGATGGTTCCGAAAGGGGAGGGGTTTCTGGTCAAAGAATTTGGCAACCCTTCTGGAACCCAACCCTGCGCCTGGAAATAGTTCCCCACAATTTTTTGACTACCATTTTTAAGCTAAAGAGGCACATGAACACATTCCATATATTCATTTTAACCTTGGTCATCGCGGCAAGCTCGGCGGGTTGCGGCGAGCCTGAAGTAAAGAAAGGTGGAACTCTAGAGGTGAACAACGGCCTTGATCCCAACGGGAACAATAATAATCCAGGCAGTAAACCGGACGACAAACCCAAAGACGATTCCGGTGATTACCCTTTTGCCAATGCACCAGAAAAAGCTTTGGCTGGTATTGAAACGATTTCTTACAAATGTTTTTTCCCAGGGTACGAGACAGCGCATCGGATTCGATTGTCCGTCGGTGGAAACTTAAGTGTGGACGATTTTGAGGGCGGGGAATCGCCAGGTAGTTGGGAAAGGTTTGGAGACAGCATTGCCATCTCGATTCCCGACCTTGGATTCTCAGAAACCACCAATTCTGTTGCCATTGATCTTGATGTCGTTGCGACGCTATTTTTTCCTAGCACAATCTGCGGCGCGTTGCGTGTCAATGATCAGCCCGACACGTCCTCCCAGGTTTTATTTTGCGATAGCCACGAATATATTCCGCAAACCCTCATCGAAAATAGCGAATTTTATTTTTGGAATTCCGGTTACGTTAAACGTCGACGATGGGAAAAATTGCTGGCCATCCCCGACGAAATCTACAGCGTCAGAGACGGTATTTGGAAAGAGGTCAACGGAATTGTATACGTTGTTTTTCCAACCGGTACGGGCGAGGATTCCGACTCGATTCGCTACCTCACGATGACGGCCAAAAGCGACGGCCTTTCGGTGAAAGAATTTGGTAACCCTGATGCGTGTATGTGGGAATAAGTAATTATTCGGAAAATTGAGAAAGCTCTTTTTGTCGTTTCTTAGTCATACCAGAAACCACGCGTTCGTAGGAATGGTCGACCCATTTTTTAACAAAGTCATCTGATAAACGACCATCTAAAAACATGGTATTCCAGTGTTTTTTATTTTGATGAAAACCGGGTTCCACCGCATCGTATTCTTCCCGTAATTGGATGGCCAGAACTGGGTCACACTTTAGATTGATGCGCAAGGGGAGGGTTTCCAGGGGAATGAGCGCAAACATTTTGTCGAGTACTTTAAAGACCAATACCTCACCACCAAAAGGAAACCCTTCGCTGGTTGCGGGGTGTTCTAGAAGGTAGGCTCTGAGTGTTTCCAAGTCCATTTACTTTCTCAAATGAGTTGAAACAGGTTATTTTAAATCGAGCGTCTTTGCGATGTTTACTTAGGAAAAAGAGGAAGGTCGACGACACTGCAGCAAGACGACGTTCCAGAATCCGATATTGGGTTTCCTTATTTTCGCTCCGCGAAAGCTGTCAACTCCGATTCTTACGATCGAATTAGAAAGCGTCGCAATTGGGTTTAAGCTCTTGCCCTTTATTGAGAACCGCCCTCACCCAAGCACACCATTTGTACTTTCTCCGGAGCGCCAAGGCGCTTCCTCTCAGCGCCCTCTCCCGCAACGGGTTTTCAAATTAGCGTATGTGCGATTTAGCAGGACGACTCGTTTTATTGTTTCATCATCGTTCTTGAACAGGTAGTGATGTCGGCATGAATGAAACGATAGACGTTGAAAACCTCATCAAAGGGCTGGCAGAAAAAATCCTGGTTTTTGATGTGCGTACCCCCGCCGAATTTGAAAAAGGGCATATCCCAGGGGCGATTAATCTTCCTCTTTTTTCGGACGCGGAACGTGTCGATGTTGGGACAACCTACAAGCAGCAAGGACGCCGACCAGCAATCCTCTTAGGTCTTGACCTCATCGGTCCAAAAATGCGCGGCCTCGTGGAAACCATTGAAATCTTGGCAGGTTCGCCGAAGTCGGCAAAACCTTTTGTTCTTCACTGCTGGCGAGGCGGAATGCGTTCCCAAAGTGTGGCATGGTTGTTGAGACTTTATGGTTTTAAACTCGGCGTTTTGGAAGGTGGGTACAAGAGCTTTCGGAATTGGGCGGCTGAACGTTTTTCTGAAGACCTTAATCTTATTGTACTTGGTGGTCACACTGGCGCCGGAAAAACCTTGCTTTTGGAAGGTCTAAAAAAGGAAGGGAAATCTGTTGTGGATCTGGAAGGTTTGGCCAACCACAGAGGTTCAGCTTTTGGTTCTTTGGGTCTGCCAGAACAACCGACCCAACAGCAATTTGAAAACGAACTTGCGCTCGTTCTCAACGATCTTAGAGGCGAAGAAATTTGGATTGAGGATGAGGCACGAACGGTGGGACGATGTCGTGTACCCAATCCCATCTTTGAAATCATGCGAGAGGCCACCGTAATTTTTATCCAGAAGTCGGTGGAGCAGCGGTTGGATTTTTTGGTAGAAATCTACGGAGAATCCGATCCCGATAAACTTTCTGAACGCTTTGAGAATATTCAAAAACGTTTGGGTAGTGAACGTTTAAGCGCGTCCTTAGATTTCTTAAAAGAGGGTGATATTCGAGAGGCTGCGCGTATCGCATTGGCCTATTACGACAAAACCTACACCTATGGATTGTCCAAAAGGGATAAGGATAAAGTGTTTTTTCTCGCCTTAGATGACGATAAGTCGAAAGCAGAATTAGTAAAGATAGTTATTAAATTTCAAGAAGGAATGAGTGATGAGCGAAGACATTAGATTAACTCAATTTAGCCATGGTGCAGGTTGTGGTTGTAAACTTTCTCCAGCAATTTTGGATCGTATTCTTGCCAACAAGCATAGCTCGCCTGGCGAATTTGATAGGCTCCTTGTGGGCAACAATTCAAGGGATGATGCTGGCGCTTATGACCTGGGGAACGGTCAAGCTTTGCTGACGACGACCGACTTTTTCATGCCCATCGTCGATGATCCTTTTGAATTTGGACGTATCGCATCGGCGAACGCAATTAGCGATATTTATGCAATGGGTGGAAATCCGGTGATGGCGATAGCCATCCTTGGTTGGCCGATCGATAAGATCGCGCCCGAGGTCGCGGGTTTGGTTATTGAGGGGGCGCGTTCGATTTGTAAAGAAGCGGGCGTGGCGCTAGCGGGAGGCCATAGCATCGACAGTCCTGAACCTATTTTTGGGTTGTCGGTGAATGGTTTGGTCGCCATTGAAAATTTGAAAAAGAACGATGCGGCCAAAGCTGGCGACCAATTGTTTTTCACAAAAGCGATTGGTATCGGTATTCTTTCAACCTCTGAAAAACGTGGCATTTTGTTGGAAAAAGATAGGGGTGTTGGCGCTCAGTCGATGATGCGCTTGAATAGCATCGGGGCTAAACTTGCGTTGATTCCGGGGGTGAATGCGATGACCGATGTCACTGGTTTTGGTCTTTTAGGACACCTCGGCGAGATGGCCGAAGGAAGCGCGTTGAATGCAAAGATCGATGTTGGGAAAGTAAAGTTGCTTACTGATTTGGACTACTATCTCGATAAAGGTGCTATCCCCGGTGGGACGAAAAGAAACCTCGAAAGTTATGACCACCGCCTTGGTGAAATCTCAGAACGCGACCGTTGGATTTTAGCCGATCCGCAGACGAGCGGCGGTATTCTTGTTTCTGTTTCAGCGGAAGGGATCGAAAAGGTGAAAGCCTTGCTGGAAGCTCAAGGGTTGGGTGCACACGTTGAATCGATAGGATTCTTAGAGGAAGAAGATCCAAGCCAAGCAAGAATTCAGCTCAAGTAATCATTTAGTGACCTAAAACTTTTTCGTGGTATGAAAGTTTAGTCACACGCCCCATGAAAAGAATGCTATTGGTTTTCTTTTCTCGAATAAGATAAATGAAGGGACGGTTAATCGTTACTCGAAAGGGCTGTGGCGGCGAGTGAAGCCCGCCCGTCTTTACTCTCATGGCAGTAGCCGCAGTTCCTTTATTGTCGATGGCGATAAATGCCTTTTGAATGATGCTGGTGACTTGAATATCGGCGTTGGACATTTTTCGAAAATTGGCAGCACTGGTGAATGCATTTTTCATCCCAAGGGCGGTTAGAATTTCTCTTAGATGTAGGGTTGAATTTAACTTGAATTTTGGGAGGGAGAGGATCATTTTACGCGAGCGCAGACCTTTAAGTGCGGATTGGATGAAGGTGGCATCCATCGTTTGTTCTAGTTCTTCAATCTTCTTCGGAAATAGAATGACCATCGAGATTGTGAAACCTTTTTTCGTTTTATTGAATAGGTAGCGCCATTTAGCCTTAAAATAAATGGAGTTTACAAGGACGAGGCGTGTTGCAGGGGAGAGCGCGCCGCTGGGTAGGAGTTCCTCAATCTTGTGCTCGGTTTTTTTCCCGACCCAAGCGTTGATACCTTTACGCGCGGATTCGGGGTTAGAAAAATCTACACGGTTCAATTCCGATTGGTATAACTCGCTCAAGGTCTCGACAAAGGGCTCGCGAAATTTCAAACCTTTGTTGAACCAAAGGGAGTTGGCGGTGTTTAAGGTGAAGGATTTTTTCTTCTTTGTCTCAAAAGATAGAGCGTTAAATTAGGAGTGGAGTTTGGAGCCGTCCAGATCGAAGTGCAAGGTTCTTTGCATCTGCTCTTCTGTTTTCCCTCCCGCCCCTCGGTAGGTCATCGCCAATGCTGTTGAAATGCTGATTGGGAAAATACGTGATTGCTTTTCTTGGTGAGCTTCTTATAAAGATCGATTGAAAAACCAATATTGGCTAATTCTTGTGTTTTTCGTTCTTCCCTTCGTTAAGGGGATAATTCCGATAGGGGGGATTTCTACGCTCTCAGACAGGTGAGTTTTAGGGGCGTTTTTTCAACCTTTTTTTCAATTTTCTTTCCAAAAACCTTGTTACCATTTAGGGCTCTCTTTTTGAGAGGGCGGTTTTTTCTCGGGACTACACGCGCCCATTAAAAGCAGTACAAAACACAATCTGAAAATCATAATATCTCCGTTAAAAAGCTTTGAACGTGGATAAAAAGCTTTGAACGTGGAAAAGAGAATTTAGGCCTTTTTTAGAGAAAAGAATCTTCTCATGAAGCTCGTCGTGAAATTTTTATTCAAGAGTTTGAAAATCATAACTTCCCTATGAAAATCTTGAACCGAGGATGAGATCTTGCTTTGTTAAATATTTGGTTAGTGTGCAACTGTATTAACTACAAACTGGAAGTTCTTCATTTTGCCATGGTTGCTGGTCCCGAATCATAGCATTTATTTGAGTAAGTAGCTTTCGAGCAC
>JALSKP010000784.1 GCA_026988815.1 Myxococcales bacterium
TAGCCAAGATGGATTGCTTTGGGTGGACGAACACCCGCCCTCCTCTTCGCCTCCCGCTTTTTTATAACTTTCCCAAAAATCATCCGTTTCTACGATCCTTGTTTGGACGACATTGGATAAAACGCTCCGGTTACTCGCATCGTCCGTAGATGCGATGCCGATGTATAGAATTTCGTCGGGTTCCAAAGAGACGCTAATACTAGCGGTGGTTTCGTCCTTATCAACCGTCGCTTTTTTCGCACTACTGGGCGCGAGTTCGCCGGCGACCAACACCTTATTGCTATAGAAAATAGTATATTCTTTTACATCTTCAACGTCCGCGTCGGGAACGAATTCGACGGCGATGGTTCCCTCGCTGGCGGTGGCCCTAAGTTCTGAGGGGGTGTTAGGACGGATAGTATCGACTATAAAACGCACGTCATTGGGGGAAATGACGGTGTCATTTTTAGTCGTCATTCGTATGAAGAATTCCCTATCTAGTCCTGTGCATTCTTCAGGTCCATTAAGATCGGATAGCGTTGAGAAATCTATCGTTACCTTTACGGAACTTCCACTAGCGGTGACCTTATCGCTTGCGATGGTCGTACATAATTCGCCGGATGCGCAATCGATCTTCGTTGAGACTCCACGGGTTTGGTCAAAATAATAGTAATTGTCTATACTTTGTCCGTCCTCGCCGTCCGTAAAATTAATAGTAAACTCACCGCTTAGGGAGCGATCGTTGGAAAGAAGGGCCTTGCATTCGCTTATACCTACGTAGGCTGTGGTGTTATCGACGACCTCTGCGACGTCATTAATCACGACTTTTGCAGCCGAGACTTGCGTCGAGCTTTCTGGATCGAGTGCCTGAAGCGAGGAAGGGAAAGCGATAAGAAGGGATGTTATAATTATTTTTTTCATACTTCTAGTTGGACCTTATTTTGTAAGAAGTTCTGCGATTTGTACTGCGTTAAGTGCGGCACCTTTTCGTAAGTTATCGGCAACGACCCAAAGATGCAGAGTGTTGGGACGATCGAAGTCATTTCTGATTCGTCCTACCCAGGTATCGTCTGTATTTTCGGCGAGTCGAGCGAGAGGATAGATGTTTGATTTTGGATCGTCGTAGACTTTTATTCCGGGAGATTCTCGCAAAATACGTCGGGCTTCGTCGGCCGAAATAGGGAGATCAAAATCCAAGGTTATGGATTCACTATGCGCGCTCATGACGGGCACTCGGACACAGGTCGCCGATACTTGAAGCTTTGGAATCCCTATGATTTTACGTGTTTCTTTTGTCAGCTTTTCTTCTTCGCGCGTGTAGGCGCTCTCCAGAAAAGTGTCGATATGGGGAAGCACCTCAAAGGCCATGGGATGAGCGAAGGTGCTTGGTTTGGGTTCAGGCTCTTCGTTAACTTTCGCTTTTACACCTTTCCAAAGTTCCCAAATTCCTTTTTGTCCCGCTCCAGAGACGGATTGGTAGGTGCTCACGATAACGCGATTAATCGTTGCGCGGTCATGGAGAGGTTTTAGCGCGACAACCATTTGAATGGTTGAACAATTTGGATTGGCAATAATACCTTTGTGCTTAAAGGCTGCTTTGGGATTGACCTCTGGGACGACGAGGGGAACATCAGCATCGTATCGAAAGGCACTGCTGTTATCGATGACTACTGCGCCAGCTTCTACGACGCGATGTGCGTGCGCTTTTGAGACATTTGAACCCGCTGAAAAAAGCGCGAAATCTACGCCCTCAAAGTCGGCCCGTTCAAGATCTTCGATCACGATCTCTTCTCCCTTAAATTGAATTTTCGTTCCCGCGGATCGCGAGGATGCCATCACCCGAAGAGAGGAGATGGGGAATTTTCGCCGTTCAAGGGTATTTAACATTTCCCGACCTACGGCCCCTGTTCCGCCAACGACTGCGACTACGAAATTTTTCATCTCAACCTATTAAAAGAAAGTCTATTCTAGGTAATGGGGTACCATAGACAACATCGAAAGTCCCTTTTTTTCTAAAGGAAGGTTTTCGACATTTGATTAATTCTTTTAGGGGGCGATTTATTCCGAAAAGGAGTGCGATTTGGTTATGGAGCGCCAGGTAGGGCATCCAAATTGGGCTCCACTTCCATTCCAAAAGAGACATAATCTTGGTCCTCACCGTGAATAAGAATGTCGGGGTTTTGAAGAGTTATCCAAAAAATATCCGCTTTTCCGCGCAGATTTAAATTGTTTTCAAAAATTTTCGGAATGAGGGCGATGAGGTCTTCGAAGAGTTTTTCTGTTTTTTGATCGTCGAGATCAATTTCAGGCTCACGAATTAAGTCCGCTCGAAGAGAAGTATCAAAGGCCAATTCGATCAAGAAGCCGTTAACGTTGACGTTAATGCCGAGGTCGAAAAAGGCAGCCATCGTCGCAACGACGATTTCTTTGGTGCCGTCAAGAACAATGAAATCGACCAAAAACTCACCCATTTTGACTTGGATTTTATTCGTATTCTTATCAAGTTCAACAACGGGCGGTAGTTGAGGCCGCAGGCGTAGAATAACTGGAGCGTCAGGACCGGCGATATTGGAAATACGAGAATCCAAGGCTAGCGCCAAACCTGAGGCGGTTAAATCGAAGGGTAGGGTGAGCCCTGCAAATTGGTTTTTTTCCAAGGTAAGGTGAAATAAACCGGAGTTCCAGATGCCATGGGCTATACGATCGAAGGCATTTCTGGAGGTGGTGAAAAGGATATCTCCCGCAGGTTCGCCGCCGCCAGCGAGTCCGGATTGGCGATTCAATGCGCCAGGAACATCTCGGACTTCCTCGGCACCCTCGGATGGGAGAATAAAAGCAGTCCGCGCTAAAATACCGTCTGAGAAAATACTGATTTCTTGTAGTTTGAGTTGAAAAATAAGTTCTCGTCCGAGGAGTTCTGTTTTTCGAATCAGAATATCTGGGTCGATAAGTTCGTTGAAAACGGCCTCGGCTAAGAAATCACCGAAGGCTGCTTTGACGATATCTACGGCGAAACTTCGTAGAGAATCTGCGTCTTCTGATGAAAGTCCGCCGATGTTAAAACGCACGTCTTCGGGTTCTAGTTCGAGCACCGAATTTTTAAAACTGAGTTCAAATCCCCCGTCGGCGGTCACGAGAGGAACGATATCCTGCTTTGAGCGAATGCTATCGATTTCGATAATTGTCGTGATATCAGACCCGGCGATAGTAAACACGCCATCTATTTTAAGATTGGTAATCAGGAAGTCCGTTGCGATAGCATCTTTTTTTAAGTCGATAGAAACATCCAGCGGATCAAAAGATATTGTGTTGAGAACGAAGGTGTCGGGGAAAGATGTGGAAACAAAGGTTTTGACGAGTTCAGGCGTGGCGACTTCTTTGAAAATAACTTCTGTTTTTTTCATGAGCGCTTGTCTTACGAAAAGATTCATACCTGGATCGATATCCGCGCTTGGATCGATCCATGTTCCGTACATGACGGCGCGAATATCTTCGGTTTTGTTTCCTGCTTTATCGATAGCGGCGACGTTGATTTCGTTCAATCCCTCTTTTAGGAGAAACGCGTATTCGAAGCTTCCATCGGCTTGGAGTTCGATGATCTGTTCGTTGATGGTAAAGATATCAATATTTCCTTCCTCGACTTTTCCCTTAACCATCACGCTTTCGGGGTCGCTGCCTTTGGTGAAGTAGGCCCCGCGAACAGGTTCGTTAACGACCAGTTCAGGACCCACGGAATCGATCAAAAAGTGGACTTCATCGCTGGCCGATCCGCTGGTGGCTTTAACGGACTGGTTGCCTTGGCTAAAACGCAGCGAGATTTCCCAGATATCACCCACGACATCGGCTACTTCGCCGTTAACGAGAACGCTATCCGTGTTTGAGGCCCTTCCTTTGACGCGTAAATTTGCGTTTTTTACGAGATCTCCTTCTTTGGGGAAGGTGATTTCAACTCTAGCGGACGTGGTTGTTATTGGGTCCGAACAAGAGAAGGAGAAGAGGAGGGTGAAAACTAAAAAAAGAATACGTTTCATTTAATGACTTACTAAGGTTTAGAGAAGTCTATACGATCCGAACTTCTTCTCCAAGTCATGAGAGCATCGTTCTACAATCTCTATCTTTTGTAGTGTGATCCTTTTCGGTGGGATTCTGATCCCCTCTCCCTCTGGGGGAGGGTTAGGGTGGGACTTCGTTTTAGCTTGTGGGTTTATTGGCTTCGGCCTTGACCTAGTTAAGTTGTTGAACTTATTGAACCACTTGCTTGTTTGATCGCCCTCACCCCAGCCCTCTCCCAGAGGGAGAGGGAGTTTCTCTTCCGAACAAAAATCCCCTCGAATACCACAAGGACACAATGAATGGTCATACTAGAATCCCACCGTTTTTGATCACACTATATCTTTTGCGAATCCAAGGGTGCACCGTTTGAAGTCTCGATATCAAAAGAAATGTGTGCCATACTCTTTTTTTTGGAGATTTTTATGGACGTGGAGCAAGAGGAGGTCAAAAAAAGGATGCAGCGATTCATCGCATCCGATAACGCATTAAGACGTCCTAAAACTGCCTCTGGATTTATTGTTTCTTTTACGAAACTTCTTTTCATCATCGCCATCATCGGTGGCTCGATTTATGGCATCTACGTCTGGCATCCCTGGAAAACTGTAGCCCAAACCACCGAAGGGGAAAATATCGGACATTGTAAATATGGGTATCAGACGACGCGCGCCTTGGAAATTTTTGGGTTTCGAGTGAACGAAAGCAAGTCCCTCTTGTGTAGAGAATCGGTGAGGATCGAATAGGTTAACGCAGTTTAGAAAAACTCACGACAGCAAAGTCGCCCTCGATTGTGTTGCTTTCGCTTTTTTTCGAACAGGAGGAGGTTGCGAAACGGTAGGTTCCGGAAGGATAGGGAACTCTAGCAAAAGAAATCACCGCCGAGAGCGTTGACCACGACCGTGTATCGGGCGAGTCGTTGGCATTCAAAGCGTCCTTTATGGTAAGTCCAAGAAGGGATGAAATGCTGTTGTCTCCGCCAATAGATCTTGCGCCTTCATCCACCAAGTTTCGCGATAGGGCGCGACTCAGTGCGGCAGAATAGATGGCAGGTTGAAGAGTAAGAAAAGCCCTCTGAAATTCCTGCCCGATGAGAACATGATAGGCTAACTCTGTTTTTTTATAACCCATATAGAGTTCCACCGCAGAGCCCGCATCGGGACCTTGCATATCGGGAACGTTAATCGAGTCTACTTTTCCAGAGTATTGAACCTTCGATTTTTGATTGGCCTCTTCCAAGGTTATGGCGTTTGAGACTTTTTCGCCAACTCGCCCTTTTTGGACGATCACAAGGACATCATCTTTGTATTTTTGACGATAGGCCCTTGCACTTAGGGGCTCTAGATTTTTGGCGCGCATCATTAAGGCGTTGAGTCCAGATAAACGCGTATCGAATGTATAATTGAATCCGCCCGTAACTCTAAAAAGATCAATGAGCCGATGCTGAAGCTCCTCTTCTCGATACCCAAAATGCCACGCTCTTCCATACATTTTAACGGCGTGTCGAAAGTCGGAACTTTTTTCAAAACTTAGCCCGCCCAAATAATTTCCGAGTACAAGAACATCGGGACGAAAGGCTTCGTTCTGGGCTAGAAAATACCGGCTCAGAATTGAAAAACGACGCGCCTCAACTTTGGCCGCACTCTGATTATTGAGAACGAGAAAGTTAATCATATTTTCAATATTGATGAGCATGCGTTCGCTGGCGGGCGCTCGGTATTCCTCTGCGTTTGCAGAATAAAGGTAATCCCCAAGTTTTACAGCGCTCAACTTTTGGGGATCAAACCATCCAAGATGCTGATCGACAAAAACGAAATCTCTGGAAGAAAGTTTATAATCCCCCAAAGATTGAAGGAGGGTGGCGCGCTCAAGTAAAAGTAAATATGTATCTGGGTTTACTTTCTCAGGAAGCTCTCTGGAACTCTGAACGCCCAACTCTTCGTTGATTTTTTCAAGTGCGAGGGTCATGTCTCCGTTTTGAACTTGGGAGTATGTACCCGAAATCTTTTCCGAATAGGTTGCACAATTCGAAAGCAGAATGAGGAGGAGAAGAGAAAAAATTCGCATTAACGGAGAAAAGCTTTTGTAAGGGCGGACTCATTTTGCCATTCGACTTTCCCCGTTTCCACGTTGATGATTTGCACGAACATGGTGTACTGCACGCGTCGTTCATCGCCGGCAAAATCGGTCTCATCGAATACTTTTCCAGTGATGAAATATTGTGCGCCGAGTTGTTTGCCGTAACGCGCCAAACGTTTTGGATCGTAGGCATCTTGTTGTTGGCGTCTAACCTCGGCAATCAAATCGACTTGATTTTCGTGACTCACCACGTCGGCTCTACTTTGATTGACAATATCGGTTTCGAATTTGGAAAGAAGGGTTTCAAGGGCATTATCGATGTGTTCAGAAGTTTCGTTTCGCATCGGAAAAATGGCGACGGTGGGTGATGGTCCGCTTTGGGTCTCCCATTGGTTTGCGATTTTTGAGTTCATCATTTTATCAATATTATCGAGATAGAGACGATCGAGGTCTCGTCTATCGAAACGTAAACTTAATGCGTAATCGTCGATGTCGGGTGCCTCACTATCTCTGACATATTGAGCTCGGCCGCAAGAAGATAAAAGAATCAGTAAAACAAAAAAGACAATATTAATTTTCAAAACGACCTCTCTTCGTTCTTTGTTGATAAGTCTGAGACGGTGCTCTTCTACGGGTATTCAATTATTAAGATCATTTTTGATGGGTAAAGAAATAACTTGGCTTTACAGAATCGAAGGGATAGCGGATCTTAGACGGACGACCCAATGTGAAAAAAATGCCTGATTCTCAAAAACCAAAACGTTTTTCAATGTTACGCGAATTCCGCCTCGCCGATCTTTTTACGCTGAGCAACGCGGCCTTCGGAACCCTTTCCCTATTTATGTGCTTGGCATTTTTAGAAAGCCAAAAACCGCATTTTATTTGGATTGCACTTGCGTGTTTGCCGCTTTCTTTTATTGCCGATGGCATCGATGGATGGGTGGCGAGGAAACGCCAGGCCTGGTCAAGAATCGGGGCTGATTTGGATTCTCTGGCCGATGTTATTTCCTTCGGCGTCGCTCCTGCGGTCCTGGCTTTTACGCTCGGTATGAGAGGCGGTTGGGATATTGTTGTGTTGATTTATTTCGTCTTGTGCGGAATTAGTCGGCTCGCGCGGTACAATGTGACGATGGATGAGCTTTCCGGCGAAGATGGCAAAGTGAAGTATTTCGAAGGAACGCCGATTCCCTCTTCGCTGATTTTGGTTGTCGTACTTGCAACCGCTGTCTGGCAA
>JALSKP010000785.1 GCA_026988815.1 Myxococcales bacterium
GCCAATGTCTTTGCTATTCTTTACATGGGTTCCGCCGCAAAGTTCTTTTGAGTAATCTCCAAAACTTACCACACGAACTTCAGCACCATACTTATCCGAAAACATCGCCGTCGCTCCAGCGGCGATGGCCTCTTTATAAGGAAGTACCTCAGCGACACGCTCATCACCACGATTGATATATTCATTTACTAATTCTTGAATCTTGTCTTGCTCATCTACAGTCACAGCTCCTTTATGGGTGAAATCAAAACGCAGACGATCTCCCTCAACCAAGGACCCTTTCTGGCCGACATGATCTCCAAGGGTCGCGCGCAAGGCAGCATTCAAAAGATGGGTCGCCGAGTGGTGCACTGCGTTATCGTTTCGGGAGTCCCCGTCAACATGAAAATCAACGACATCACCTTTCTTCAAACCTGCGCTCACAACTGTTCCACTGTGGACAATATGACCCGTTGCGGTCTTTTTGGTGTTTAATATTTGAACCTCGCTGGGCCCAAAAGTGATGCGGCCTTTATCACCGATTTGACCGCCTCCTTGAGGATAAAAAACGCTACGATCACAAACAATTTCCACGTCGCCTTCAGTAAGCTCGTTTACCAATTCGCCGTCCTGCAAAAGAACCAGAACTTCGCCTTTTCCTTCCCTATCTTCTAACCCTTCAAAGAGGGTCGTCGGGTAATCGCCAAGATAGTCAACGATTGATGATTCGCCACTTCCCTGCCGAGAGACTTCTCGGTGCGCATCAAAGGCGGCTTCAAAAGCATCTTGGTCAACCGATCCACCTTTGCTTTGTAAAAAATCTCGGATGGTGTCAATGGGTAGACCGTAGGTCGCGACAAGATTAAACGCATCCTCGCCACTTAGAATTGGATGCTCCTCGTCGGAAGGAATCGCACTTTCAAGCTTCTTTAAACCGCGGCGAAGTACGAGTTTGAACGCATCCTGCTCTTCTGAGAACATCGCCCAAACGCCATCTTTGTCGTCTTTTGAAATAGAATTCCATGACGGAACTTGCTCAAAAACAGCATCCACCACAACTTTCAAACTGAAGTCGTTTGAATCTGTAATTTGCGCCAGTGCTGCCAAACACCGTCGGATGAGACGGCGAGGAATATAGCCCCGACCGGTATTTGAAGGCGAAACGCCCTCAGAAAGGATGTAGACGCTGGCACGAACGTGGTCACTTAACATTTCTGGAAGACCACTTGGGGGATTTTTTCCCAAAATCGATAGCGCGGCGTTACGAATCGGTTTCATGGTGTCGATATCATAGCATGAGGTCATACCGTTCAACGCCATCACCATACGCTCTAGTCCCGACCCTGTATCGACGCTCTTTATCTTCAGCGGCTCAAAACCACTGGGCTGGAGGTCGTACTGCATAAATACGCCAGCGTTCCAGATCTCGATGTAACGATCGGAGACGTCAAAATCTCCGCCAGGAACGAAGTCGGGACCAAATTCAGCACCTGTGTCAAAGTAAACTTCTGTACAAGGACCGCATGGACCAAATTTTCCTGCAGGTCCCCAAAAATTGTCGGCGCCAAAGGGGACGATCTTATCGGGATGCATACCCGCTTTTTCCCAAAATTCTTTGGACTCAATATCGGCTGGAATACCTTTTTCTGCGTCGCCTGAATAATAGGAAGCCCATAATTTATCGATCGGAAATCCGAAGCCATTGGTCAACAATTCGAAGGCAAAATTAATGGCATCTTCCTTCCAATAGTCACCGATCGACCATGACCCTAGCATTTCGAAAAAGGTAAGGTGATGTCGGTCACCCACTTCTTCGATATCTTTGGTTCGGATACACCCCTGAACGTTGGTCATCCGCAAACTTGGCGGTTGGCGAATTCCCAGAAAATAGTCCTTCATCGGCGCCATTCCCGAATTGATGAAAAGGAGCGTTGGATCATTATCGGGCACAATCGATGAGCCTTCGATGAGGTGATGCCCGTTGTCGACAAAAAAGGTAGTAAAGGTATCTACTACATCCTTGGCACTCACTTCACTTTCTTTTCCAAATAATCCTTTCGACATAATCACTCCATAGACATCAAAATTTCACCAGCGATAGGGATGGAAGATGAGTTATCCCTTAAATAATGTCAACGCCTGTCGTCTGGAAATCGTCTTCCTTTCGATATAAGAATCGTCTGCCGAGGGACCACAAAAAGACCTGATAACTCTTGAGCATTTAATACCTGAAAATGCGATCTCTTCACTGTCTCAAGAGGTCTTGGGACGAAAAAGACATATCACCTCTAAGAAGACCACCAAAAAATCACCTGGGGTCGAATCCGACTGCGTAAAACATGACTCGGCCAGCCCTCGCTCCTGAAACGAAATATCACAATGGCCGATAATGGTATCGTTGTTTGTACATTCATCTAGATTAAGGGGCCAATATGACACTTCCAAATCGACATCTTCCAAATCAAATCGTCCACCTCACGCGTCGGACGAGCCAGCGCCAATTCCTTCTGCGACCTGATAAAAAAGGAACGATTGAAAATGATTTAGGATACCGTAGATTCAGATACTATCATATTTACTACCTTTAGAGCGTCTTTTACAAAGCGGAAAAGTGGCCGTCTTTAAAATAATCGTTATCTATCGCTTGACGCAACCAATATCGTGAATACCTATAGAGAACTGTGTAGCGCTAACATGGTTAACTTTAAATTCCGAGCTTTTTCGGAATCAATTTTGGAGAAAACCTAATGAAATCATTTGCAAAAATCACCCTCTCGGTCGCTCTCGTCCTTTCCCTTTCTCTCTTAGTATTTAGCCCAAGTGCCCACGCTTGGCCCACAACGGATCCTCTCGTGGAGGCCGTTCTCCAACTTAGCACCGACATCGGAGACATGGCTGATCGCATCGGAGAAATGGCCGATCGCATCGTTGAAGTTAATCAAACCTCCCAAGAGAATGCAATCATCATGACCCAGATCAGTGAGGGAATGGTAAACGGGAATACTTTTCTTGGCGCTGATGGTATCGAGTATCAACTCATTATGGTACCGGTGAATCCTTAGTTCTCTTTGCCATATTGCGCTCTACGCGACATTAAAAACGCACACTGATCGTCGGATTCTTGAATCTGGTAGCTAGAAAGAAGCACGCCCTCTTCATCCCACTACTTCTCCCAGAGAACGATGCCGTACTCGCACTCACCGTCTTCTGCGATTTGACCATTTTTATGCCACTCTGTAGATGGACCGTGGAGCACACCACGAAAATAAATCGATTCGACCATTGGAGAATCTTTGGCATACCATTCCCGTGTTTTTCCAGAACGTAGCCCTTGGACGGTATTCAATTTGGGATTTTTCAAAATCCCCTCTCGAAGGGTAATTGCAACTCCTGTAAAAGGGACACCATTATGATAATGCAGACCATCGGCAAGACTCCAACTCTTCCACCACGACTTTTTTATCTCCTTCCATCATCCATCTCCTTTGGGACAAACCTAATACATTAAACACACATCTGTTGGAATACGATTGCATTAGGTGCGTCGATATCCGCCTCTTTTTTTATCCGCTTCAATGTAGCCGCCTATTTCAAGAAGTGTAAGCGCAGACAAGATTTCATTGGCACTCATATCGGGAATCGAGGACGTCAATTCATCGACATTTTTAGAAAGATTAAGGTGTTTATATACGCGGGCCTCGCTACCTTCCAATGGCGAACTTCGCGCCTTCAAGCGAGGTGCTTTGGCTGCTCGCGCAAAATCAAACATGCGTGCCTCGCCGGATGCAATCAAAAAATTGGGCCCCTCAGACAAAGGATCCAGTGGTGAACCGGGGATAGCGAACAAGGGTCGTCCTAGGTCTGAGGCCGCTTTTGCGCTTATCAGAGTACCCGATTTTTTACGCGCACGAACAACAATAAGCTCCTCGCTCAAAGCTGCCAATAACGCGTTACGACGATGGAAATGAAACTTTCGAGGTGTTGAGAAAGGAGAATATTCGCTGACAATTGCGCCGCCCCTATCCACCACATCTCGAAATAAAGCGATGTTTGAACGTGGACTCGGTGCGTGAATTCCACTCGGTAAAACGGCGATCGTTCGTCCGCCTTCATCGATCGCGGACTGGTGTACTTGGGTGTCGATTCCGATCGCTCCGCCGCTTATAATAGTATGGGAACTTACTACTTTTCTTTGAACGACCATGTGAGTCAAACGCAACGCTTCCCGATCCGGCTGACGTGTCCCTACCACCGCACTACCAAAACTTTTAAGAAGGTCGAGCTCCCCTTTTACAAAAAGAAAAAGTGGAGGCGTTTTGAGATCCCAGAGCGACTTCGGATAGAGGGGCGAATCCATCGCGAGTATGTGAACACCTTCCTGCAAACTTGTGGTGAGTTTCAAAAAATCCTGCTTCGCCTTTTCCGGTTTTAGCGCATCAAGAATTTGAGTGTGGGCGAGGTTGAGTTCTGCGCGATCGATGGCCGACCAAACTCCGCTGCTCTGTTTCCATAAAAGAAATGGAAGTTTTGCCGCAGGTCCACAACGTGTACTTAAAGCCCACCAACAGGCAAGGTCTTCGCGGGAAAGGTTTGAGTAAATCATTGAACTCCTGAACATGGTCAACATTGACCTCCCCTTTTCGGACCAAAGAAAGATCCGTTTCAGGCTATGATGGTTTCCCTATCCTTTTCAGTACCTTAGATCGGATACGGAGACATTAATCGACGATTTCTTTCTTCGGATCAACGACAATATTAGCCTGGTCATCCCACTTATTTGCGCGAACAGAATACTCTCTCGCGTAGGGGTGTTGAATACGATTCTTTCGAAAAGCGCGTTTCACACGTTCGGTCACATCGGTTTGAAATGCAGTCTCGTAACGTGTGTCGATCACGTAGGCTTTGCAAATAATGACGGTGGAGAATGCGACGTCGGTCACCTCATCACGAACCAACATCGTCACAGGTTTATTCAAAAAAACATAACGCGAAGTAATACACGCCTCATACACAATACGTTTTGCGAGTTCAAAATCCTCGGTCACGGAGATATAAAAACGCATCACGACCATCATATCTAAGGCGCCAGAATTCGCCGAGGCAACGGCATCGGTCAAGAACTTATTGTTTGGAATGGAGACCTCATTGTCGTCTAAGGTCACGATACGCACCGAACGTAATCCGATCTCTTTGACTTCACCGTAGGTATTTCCAAACTGCACGCGGTCGCCAACTTGAAAGGGTTGATCGAAGAGAATCAGGACCCCAGACATGAGGGAGGAAAGGGTATCCTTAAGCGCAAAGCCAATACCAATGCCAAGCGTCGCGCCAATGCCAAGCAACGCATCGTCCTGTCCTTCGAACATGGTTTGAACGACAAGCACGGCCGCGATTCCGAAAATCCCCAAGCGCGTAAAACTGGCAATCTTCTTCATCAGTAAACGCAGGCGCGCGTTACCTTCGCCAAAACGATCAAAGGCGGACGAGAAAAACTTGTTAATAATCCAGGCTAAGAAAATGATAAAGGCAGCTTGAGAAAGCTTTGCCAAGTTTACAATTTCAAGAAGCTTTGCGATTTGATCGCTTTCTACCTGAGCGATGACGGGCAACAATGTGATGGATAAATCAATCATTTGGATCACGCGTAAAGGTAGTTGGAGTTATCAAGGTGCTTTAACACTTGACGAAAAAACAGGGGCGTCAGTGTGGCTCGGGTTTCATCCTCGCATAAGACCGCGATTTGTTTTTCTACAAAATAATTAATCGCGAGCGCACAAAACCCCTCTTCTAAATTGGCAACTTGGGCGACCTCTTTAGCGCTTAAGGTTCCGTGTTGAGCGATTGCCGTTAAAACAAACCAATTTTCATCGGCCATCGCTGACCACAACTTAGGCCGACTAAAGAGGGACACACTTAATTGAAAATCCTCATTTCGTAAACTTCTCAACCAATAACACATCACTACAGCAAGGTTTCCACCTGAAAATTCTTGTAGATATCGAAAGTATCCATTTGCTGTTTTGACAACCTCGACATAATAATCTGTGGAATCGGTCGCCTCGTGGGTTACTATCAACTCATTGAAAGAAGGTAAAAACTGCGTTTCAGCACAACGACGCTCAATAATTTCCTGAATCTCTGAAACGCTCCAAGGCACAAAATCTACGACGTTACCAAAGTAGTGATTCCTGGGACGCACACGGTTCACATATGCCCACGTAAATTTATTAAACGCAAGTACGTAGAAATGGCTTTCGTCGGTCAAATTTACAAAGGTCAGAAGCGCATCAAGCCCATCAAAACCGCCAATCTGACGCATAAAAAAATGGTGGCAATCATCGAGAATAATAACACGAGGTTCACACGCTTTCACGGCTTCGATTAAAGCTTCAAAATCGTCTGCGTTTTTACTTTTTGGTAGTTCAAAAAGCCGTCGAATATAATCGAGCACATCTTTCCTTTTTCTACGTTTTTCGTGGATCGTCTCAAAGACAATTTTACATTCCGAACTCAAAAAATGCAGTCGAATGCGTCTCAGCAAAGTGGTTTTACCAATACCCTGTTCCCCGATAATCGCGACCGACCCCTGGCGATGTTTGGTTTTCCATTTCTCATATTGCTGAAAAATCTTTTGCGTTCTTTCCTCATTCTCTACATAAAGTTGAGAGGGTAATTCAAGTGGCCTATTTTGAAAAAGATCGCAGAAACTCTCCGGTAGATGCTCCCCGTCCTCGCGTTCTTCTTCCTCACCTTGCTCCCTGCTTTTGGATTGCATTTCAATCTTTTTTCGGAAGAGAAAGTTATTCGTTTTGGTGAAAATATCTGTTGCAATAATGTAGGTCGAAATCCATTTTTTGGCTTCGAAAAACGCCACATAAATGGACGCAAACCCGATAACAAAAACACCGTACCATTTGTCTTTTTTCGCCTGAACGAATTCAGCGGCTGGCTGTAATCGATCCGATGCCACCCTAAGAAAGATGTCGGCGAGTTCTGTTTTCCAACGGCTTACGACCAAGAAAAAGAGGAAAAGAAAGAAACTCCAAACGACAAATCTTGCGATAAAAGAAATCACAGAAAAGCCGATCACCAACTCGATAAAGTTGGGTACATAGATCGCAACGACTAAAAAAGTGATGAGTATTTTAGCGCTCCACACCAGTTTCTTGGCACGCTTAACTTCCTTCCCCATAAGGTCGGCCGAGTCCTCAGAGTCTGCGTCGTCATCGTCAACAGACGCACTTCCAATTTGTTTTCTATACCAGCGCGGAAGGACCAAAACTTCAATCATTCGAATTAGAATTGCATAGAGAAATACGGCATCGATCA
>JALSKP010000786.1 GCA_026988815.1 Myxococcales bacterium
GAGTGCCAAAAAAGATGCCTTCGCAAACATCGGAGGCTGGCTGGCCTTAAATGCCGATAATTTGGCCGAGAAAGCTCGAACCCGACTCATTCAGACGGAAGGTTTTCCAACCTACGGCGGCTTGGCCGGACGAGACCTCGACGCGATAGCTCAAGGACTCAAAGAAATTGTCGACGAGGATTATCTTCAATATCGTATTCGAACGAATGCCTACATTGTCGAAGGCCTCGATGCGATGGATATTCCAGTGGTTAAACCCGCTGGCGGCCACGCTGTTTTCATTGATGCCAGAACGTGGCTAGGTCACATTCCACCTCTTTCCTATCCGGGTCAGGCCTTGGCGGTCGCACTTTATGAGATAGGCGGCATACGTAGTTGTGAAATCGGGACGGTGATGTTTGGGCGTCAACCCGACGGCACAGAAAAAGAAGCAGCCATGGATCTCGTTCGCCTGGCCATGCCACGACGCACCTATACCCAATCTCATGCCGATTATATCATCGAAGTCTTTGAGGAACTCAATGCGATCAAGTCGTCGTTAAAAGGTTATGAAATCACAAAGGAGGCAAGTTTACTACGTCACTTTACATGTCATTTCAGACCCCTCCAAGATGCATAAAAGACTTCGATAGAAAATCCTTATTTCACGTCGAAAGCATCCATTTCTTTTGAAAGAAAAGGCGATACAGAACCATCCTCAAGATTGAGTACTTTTTCACCGTAAAGATAAATTTGATAACCAGGTAAATGACAAGCTAACTTCCCCCTACCCTGTTGACCTTGAAAGACCGATTTCAGGTCGCCGCTTTCAACGTTGATAACAAATAGCGCCCCCCATCCATTGCTTTCAATACTTCCATCGAAAACAAAGACAGCCTCATCCTCTGAGAAAAAAAGATGGGATGTCCAAATCCTGCTCGGGTTATATTCTAAAGAAGCAGCGTCTATCTCCCATAAATGTTTCGTAAAATCTCCCGAGAAAGCGTGCAAATGATCGTCTTTGGTACTCAGAATAAAAATTGATTTCTTTGGAAGATATCGGACAAATCCCACTTTCTCTTTCGTGTCTATCTTTATTTCTGAGATCTTACCTGATTCAAAATCGTAACGCATGATACTATTTTTCTTTCGCGCATTCGGAAAATAATAAGCATTCTGATCCCGTCTAATCGTACTCCTATAGGTCCCCATTTCATTCGTTTTCACAATCGTTTTTTTGCCCGACACCAGATCGAAACAACAATCATCTTTAACCGACGTGCTACATATTAGCTTTGTTCCTGTGGCGTCAAAACGGGCGTCCACAAAGCGATGGTCTTTGTTTGAAAAAACAATCGTTGGGTTTCCATCAACAAGGGAAACCACCAAAAGCTCGTTTTTTAGACGGTTCCCTGAAACCTCCGACTCCGAACGAAGAATCACGGAACTTGCGTCCGCGGACGCGTCAAGAGGTGTGTAGGCATCCAGACCTTGAAGAGAAAAAACGCTCTTCTCGCTCAGATTGAAATGGAGGAGCCGCGGACCGGATTCACGCTCGGGGAAGGGTTTAAGAAAGCCGATATTTCGTTCTTGATTCGTGGCTATGATTTTCATATCTATCCTAACTAAAAGGTCTCAAATTTTATTACATCATGCACTTGGATCAGTCCCCTGGCAAAGGCGACAACATAAGCGAAAACAGGTTTCTTACCTATTGTTGGCTAAATATTGGGTTTCGTTGCGGCGATGCTTCGCATCTTGCGCCATCGACGTGGCTAGGTCACATTCCACCTCTTTCCTATCCCGGTCAGGCCTTGGCGGTCGCACTTTATGAGATAGGCGGCATACGTAGTTGTGAAATCGGGACGGTGATGTTTGGGCGTCAACCCGACGGGTCGGAAAAAGAAGCAGCGATGGATCTCGTTCGCCTGGCCATGCCGCGACGAACCTACACCCAATCTCATGCCGATTATATTATCGAAGTCTTTGAGGAACTCAATGCGATCAAGTCGTCGTTAAAAGGTTTTAAGATTGTAAAGGAGGCAAGTTTACTACGTCACTTTACCTGTCATTTTGAGAAATGCGATCTCGCGTGAATGGCTAGGGAAAACCTAAGGAGTACAGCTCATAAAATTGGGAGCGGTGTTTCCATTCGAAGGTATTTGAGAGAAAAACCCTGCGCATGCACTAACCTTGGACACATCCCAATTACTTAGATCACGGTCGCTAAACGCCCGAGCGCCGGAAAACATGGACCTCATATCGGTCACCTTCCCCGTTTCCCAACTTTCAATATCTTGGTTGAAGGGGGTGTTGGCAAACATAGCACTCATCGACGTCACATTAGCAACCTTCCACGTTGAGATATCACCATTGAAGAGTGTCGCACCGTGGAATAAATTGCGCATGTCGGTCACCTGAGAGGTATTCCAATTAAGGTCTTGAGTAAAGGCCTCGGCTCCATAGAACAAATGCGACATTTTACGGACCGAGGAGGTGTCCCACTCGCCGATCGTTCCATTGAAAGCTTTGGCACGAATGAACATGCTCGCCATCGACCCTACCTTGGAGGTATTCCACGCATCTGTTTGGGAATCGTAAGCAATATTTTGGTCAAAAAGGGTAGCATCAGCAAACATCTCTTCCATACTGGTGACCGCGGATGTTTTCCAACTGCTAATATCTCCATTGAATTTTAGAGCTTTACGAAACATCCCACGCATGTCGGTCACCTGGGAGGTATTCCACGCAAGATCTTGGTTAAAGGCCTCCGCGCCATCAAACATGCGCTGCATGGTGTCGACGTTTTTCGTATCCCAATCACCAATATTATTATTAAAGGCACTCGCATTTTGAAACATGTAGTTCATTTTTTGAACATTTGAAGTATCCCACCTTCCTATTTCGCTGTTAAAAAGGGCAGCGTCAGCGAACATATACGCCATGCCGGTGACCGCGGATGTCTCCCAATTGCTAATATCTCCATTGAATTTCAGCGCCTTATGAAACATATAACGCATATCGGTCACCTGGGAGGTTTTCCACGCAAGATCTTGGTTAAAGGCCTCCGCGCCATCAAACATGCGTTCCATGGTCACGACGTTTTTCGTATCCCAAGCACCAATCTTTTTATTAAAGGCTCTCGCATTTCGAAACATATATTTCATGCTCGTCACGTTGTCTGTTTTCCACGCATCTGTTTGGGGATCGAAAGCAATATTTTGGTCAAAAAGGGCAGCGTCAGCGAACATATACGCCATGCCGGTGACCGCGGATGTATCCCAATTGCTAATATCTCCATTGAATTTTAGAGCCTTACGAAACATCCCACGCATGTCGGTCACCTTGGAAGTATTCCACGCAAGATCTTGATTAAAGGCCTCCGCGCCATCAAACATGCGTTGCATGGTCACGACGTTTTTCGTATCCCAAGCACCAATATTTTTATTAAAGGCTTTCGCATTTTGAAACATGTAGTTCATTTTTTGAACATTTGAAGTAACCCAAGAGCTAATATCTTGGTTGAAAGGGGTATCTTTGAACATTAGTGACATATCCGTCACCAAACTAAGATCGGGAACATCGGCAGCTTCACCACCCACGTCGGTTAAATTCGGGCAATTTTCAAAAGCTCCAGCAAAACTTTTCCATTGTTGGATTCCCCATTGGTTGATCCCCACAAGTTTTGGGCCGTCATTTTCGATATTTTTAGGGAAGTGTATGCGAGGAAAACCCCCTCCTGAACCAGCAGCGCCGCTAATGGTAATTTTATAGACTCCGGGCGTCCCATAATTGCAGGTAAAGGCCGTTTTTATATTGGTTCCTTCCACCGTTCCGTCACTTTCACAGTCCACGTTATAGTTATAAGCGAGTTGTGTATCGATCGGAACCGTGAATTGTAGATTTGAACTCACCACCCCAGGGTTACGCGTATTTACGCTTATCACGAAAGCATCAGGGGTGGGAGTTGTCGTTCCCGTAGAGGTCGTTGTCGTTCCATTATTCGTTGTCGTTCCGTTATTCGTCGTCGTTCCATTATTCGTTGTCGTTCCGTTATTCGTCGTCGTTCCATTATTCGTCGTCATTCCGTTATTCACATTCCCCGTTGTTCCATTATTGGACACCATCCCATTATTAGATGCGCCTCCATTGTTTGACGAGGAGGTTGCGCTACCAAAAAACAAACAGCCTTGCAAAAGAGTAGTAAGTGCGAAAAAGATGAAAACCTTCATTTTGATATTCCTAAAAAGTATTCTAAAACTGCTCCGTCGAGTTTATCGTTTCTCTAGCATTATCTCAAACGAAAAACGTGTCTTTCCTCCCAGTCAGCCTCATCGTCGGTTTAACCATCCAAAATCCCTTATTTTTTTTTACCATTGTGGGATAATGTTGGTTTTCGTTGCGGTGCTTTGCACCTTGCGCCATCAACGCCAACCCACAAAAACTTATGTGATCCTTCCCTTCTTGGGCTATCCAGGCCAACCTAGTAGTACTATGATATCAAGTTATTAAAATAATTTCGGAGCAACGTGGCTAAGCGAATATTTCTCATCACATTTACCTTTTCGGTATTCATAGGTGCATTTTTGTTATTTCTGATTCAACCTATTGTGGCCAAATTGCTCCTGCCGATACTTGGCGGAACGTCGAGCGTCTGGAATACCTGCATGGTCTTTTTTCAGGCGACGCTCCTTTTTGGTTACCTCTACGCGCACCTTTCGATGCGCTTTTTGAGCAACCGACAACAACGTATTCTACACCTCTGTGTTCTCGGATTTGGGTTCCTATCACTCCCCATTACAACGCGCATTTTGGCCGTCCCGGACAAACCCCTTCTATGGCTATTTGGTATCTTGGCAATGATGGTCGCGGCCCCCTTTTTTGCGCTTTCGGCAACGGCGCCGTTGTTTCAGGGGTGGTTTGGGCAGTCCAATCATCCCCAACGCCATAACCCCTACCCGCTTTACTCAGCCAGTAATATGGGGAGTATTCTTGCCCTTCTTCTTTACCCCATCGTTTTTGAAGGACTTTTTAGCACACAGACGCAATCCAATATCTGGTCGCTTTCCTACCTTTTCTTTTTTGCGCTTTCGGCAGTGATTGTCGCGATGACCTGGAGATCTTCCACGACATTGAAAATAGAATCCCAACCCCTATCGTGGGGTCGTCGTCTACTTTGGGTTAGTTCAGCCCTGATTCCTGCAAGTCTTGTCATCGGCGTCACCACTCATATTTCTATGAACATCGGCTCGCTGCCTGTTTTTTGGGTTGTCCCCCTTGCGGTGTATCTTCTTACTTTCGTGATCGCCTTTTCATCCTTCGGGAGCAAGTTTTCGAAGGTTCGCCTCGCCGTTGGTCCCCTCGTTGCGTTGGCTTTTTGCGCGCAGCTGGTCACACTTCATTGGTCGCTAGAGGCCATTCTACATCTGGGAATTCTTTTTGTCGTATCGTTGAGTTTTCATATCAAACTTGTCGAGGCCGCCCCGAGTACGGGGAATCTGACACAATTTTATCTCTTTATATCTTTGGGTGGCGTCCTGGGCGCAAGTTTTAATGCTGTTATCGCTCCCACGATTTTTTCAACGCAGTACGAATATTACATCATGTTGGGTGTGGCGGTCTTACTCTTGTACGACAAAATCGTCGAAGGCCTACCCAGTACGGTAAAGGGGTTTACTATAACCTCAATCGTTGTCGCAATAACAGCCGGATGGTTTGCTTTCAATAAAGTCGAACTCATGCAAAACTACTGGGACTGGATATGGGGAATTCTCATCATTTCGGCCATCCTCTTTCGCCGTTTTCCAGCGCGTAGAAAAACCTTAGCGCAGTCTGTCCTGATCATGTGGGCAGCCGTTCTAATGACCGGTTTAGGCGCGCGTCATCTTTATCAAGGCAGAAGTTTTTATTCCACCCTTGTCGTGGATGTCAAAAAACAAGGGCCGCGCGTTTTCCACATCCTAGCCCATGGCAACACCGTTCATGGCGTTCAAGAGAAAAACACCGACGAGCTCATTCCCCTTTCCTATTATCACAAGGAAGGCGCGATGGGAGATGTCTTCAAAAATAGGCAAAAGAAAGACGCGATTCGGGTGGGCGTTGTCGGATTGGGAATTGGAAGCCTTGCGGCATACAATCGACCCAAAGATCATATGGATTTTTTCGAAATTGACTCCGCCGTTGCAGACATTGCGAACAACGCCGCTTTATTCACCTTTCTCCCCCGGGCACAAGGCGAGGTAGAGGTCGTTATTGGAGATGGGCGCGTAAAACTGGATGCCTATTCTGGACCTTTATACGATCTACTGGTCGTCGATGCATTCAATTCTGACGCGATTCCGACCTTTCTCCTCACCGAAGAAGCGCTAAGTATTTTCTTAGCCAAGATAAAGGACGAAGGTTTACTGGTGTTTCATACATCAAGTCGATATTTAAATTTTGAACCCATCCTTGCAAAAATATGCGCTCATCTTGGCATGTACTCTAGGGCCCTCACCTTCGTTCCCGAAGGGTCGAGCCTAGATTCACCACACCCCGCCAAATGGGTAATCATCGCAAAAAAGAAAGCCTTGCTCGACGCAATCAAAGGTGAATGGAAGGAAATCCCTTTTTTAGAAAACACACCTCTTTGGACCGATGACCATCACAATATTCTATCTGTCCTAAAGTGAATAACCAATCTGAGTGATTCGCCATACACGTTCAATTTTGTTCAGTGAATGTGCGAATAGAATCAAATATTACACGCGTTTAAAAAAACCTTCGACGTGAAATCGGTGCTCGCGTAAGACTAGGCAAACCCTTTTGGAGAACCTATGTTATTTGAACATTTCAGCGCCACGCCCGAACAACTCGCACAAATCCAATCCTTTCCAGCCGATACCCCCGTGACAATGTTGAATCTCCTACGTTTTAAAACCGAAACCGAAAGCGGAGAAAAAGGCGCCGACGTTTATGAGCGTTATTTCAAAAACGCGAGGCCCTTCGTCCAAGCATGCGGCGCCAAGCTGATTTGGAAAGGCGAGGTTCCGGCATCAGCAGTCCACGACCTCCCCCATGTTATTTTCTTGGTTGAATACCCTTCAACGGCTGCCTTTTTTGGAATGGTTAGTAACCCTGACTACCAAAAAATTGCGGCTGATCGAGGACTAGCTCTCGAATTTGGTGGACTCATCGCCTGCAAAAATGTTGACCAATGAAAGATAAAGACAATCAAAAAGAAGATATTAAAATCCACTTTCGAACATGCAATTTATGTGAGGCCATGTGTGGGTTAGAAATCGAATATCAACATAAAAAAGTGCTAAGCATTCGCGGCGACAA
>JALSKP010000787.1 GCA_026988815.1 Myxococcales bacterium
AAAATGATGAACCCTTAGCGGGGGTCTTTCTTAAATCTTTGGACGTGACAGGCTTTCGTGGAATCGCAAGAACGACAACGTTAACACTGGATGCGTGTCCGGGGTGGACATTGATTGTTGGCCGCAATGGTTCTGGTAAATCATCTTTAGCCGAGGCCTTTGAGGTGGTATTAACCGGTAAAAGTTCGCGCTATGAAGGGAAAAATAAAGGCTGGTTAAAAGGATGGAAGAATATACATTTTACAGGTCGACCTTGGGTTAGGGGACACTTCGCTATTGAAAGTTCTCCTTCGCTTTTTTTGGTTAAGCGGAGTTGGAATGATGAAGCTAAAGCTGATTTTTACACATTTACAACCAAAGAATGTGAAAACAACGCGGTATCGTTAAGGGGGTGGGAGAGCGCGATAGAAACCTTTCGGCCCATTCTTTCCTATAATGAATTTGCATCCACACTCGACAAAGGGCCCTCGCATTTATACGATTTTGTGCGAAAGGTGCTTGGTCTTGAAGAGATTACGCTCGCCAAAGGGCGTCTCGATGAAGTGGCTAAAACATTAAAACTTGCTGATAAGACTCGAAAAGAAACCTTGAAAAATCTAGAAACTGCTTTGCAAGACTCAACGGACGAACGTTCATTAAGGGCTAAGACTTTTCTTTCTGGAAGGAAGAAGAATATCGAAGGTCTGACGGGCTTATGCTTAATCGAGGCGATCGAAGATTCTCACATCGCTTTGCTTCGAAAAGTTGCGACCTTGAAAATTCCAGATCTAGAATCTCTTCTTGAGGTGACCGAACTTTTTCGAGAATGCGATCGCTTGGAAAAAGAAGTGGCGATTTTAGGGCAAACCCAAGAAGGCAAAGTATTTACTATTTTACAACAAGCCGTCGATTTAGACTTCGCCGAGGATGCCGACTGTCCACTATGTAAGACGTCAAACGCGTTAACGGCCCAGTGGAGAAAGAAAGCCCTTGAAGTACTCGACCAAAGAGCTGAAATAAAAAAAGCAAAAGAACTCGCCGATAAACGAAAAGAGGAAGCAAATCGAAAAGGAGAGCATCTATTGGCCCTTGTGCCGTTAATTCCGGACGGTTGTGTTTTAGCTTCTGCAGACGCCGCGCACCGTGCGCGTGAGCATTGGAGGCAAGCACCTCAAGATTATCTTCTTCGCGCAGACCACTTCGAAAAATATTTCGATGAACTCCTAAGCAAATATAGGACGCTCAAATCAGAGGCGGAAAATGAACTAAAAATTTTGAACGCAGAATGGATCCCAATTCAACAAAAAATAGTTGGATTTTTGGATGCCGATGCGAATGCGGAAAAAACGAAGCCGAAAATGAAGGCGCTAAAAGAGGCGTCGGATTGGTTGAAAAGGATTGACGTAGATTTACGCGAAGAACGTCTTGCGCCTATTCGAGAGCAAACCCAAAAAATATGGACGCAGCTTGCCCATCGCTCCAATGTGAAGTTGGAAGGCCTGCGATTGGAAGGAAACAACAATAGTCGTAAGTTAAACATTGACGTGAGTGTGGATGGAAAAGAAGCCACCGCCCTGGGCGTGATGAGCCAAGGAGAATTGCATGCGCTTTTGCTATCGCTTTTTCTGCCGCGTTTAACATCTGAACAAAGTCCCTTTAAATTTCTGATCATCGACGATCCGGTGCAAGCCATGGATCCTGCAAAGGTAGACGGACTCGCTCGTGTTTTAGCCGAGGTCGCAAAGACTCGCCAGGTTGTCGTCTTCACGCATGACGCAAGGCTTCCTGCGGCGGTGCGTAGAATGGAAATTCCCACACGTATTATTGAGGTCAGTCGCGGAGAAAAATCTATTGTAGAATTATGCGACAAACAAAACCGCGCGAAGCAATTTTTGGACGACGCCCGCTTGGTTGAAAAGGATAGAAATAAATACGGGCCACGTGTGGCGCAGAATGTTGTCCCGGGATTATGCCGTGCTGCAATCGAATCTTATTTTCAAATACGCGTATGGGAAAAACTTTTGAGCGAGGGTGTCGTCCATGCCGATATTGAGATGCGTTTGGATGCGATAAAAGAAAAGGGTGTGCAGAAAATTGCCGCTTTAGCGTTATTAGGTGATGCAGGAAAAGGTAGTGAGGTATACAAATATTTAGAAAACAAATCTCCTGGAGCTGTGGATGTTTTCAAGGCATTAAAATCTACCCACGGAGGGTACAAAGGGGAGGTTAAAATTCTGATCCAAAAAACGACAGGTTTGCTTCGAGATCTTGGGGCTAGCGTATGAACGCGCGAAATGCGTGTTTAGAGGACGCCGGTCGAGTGCTTGCCGCTGACGGAAATCCGGAGGTGTGGTCGCGATCTGCGGCGTTTTTATTGCGCCAAGTTTTGGAACAGAAGTTGAAGGACATCATCGAGAAAAAATATGGGAAGTTTATTGTGTGCCAAGGGGAATCCCCGCCCACCTTTTCTTCCCAACTTGTTGTCTTACGGACCCTTGTCGACAAAGAACTTGCAGCAGAGGTGGCATGGGCTTGGTCAGCCCTTTCAGCGGCCACCCACGCGCATAGTTATGAACTCCCGGCGACGGGGTCAGAACTACAAAGATGGCTAGAAACCGTTGAAAGGTTGGTGAACAACGAAAAGGAAGCCCATTCGAACGGAGATTATTAATGAATGAAAGAGAAATTAGAACCTTGGTTGAAGCAAGAGAAATGAAAATTTGCGTCAATAATAAAAACAGATTTTAAGAGGGGGAGCGTCAAAAGATCTCCCAGCGTTTTACAATTTGGATAAAACTGTTTAAATAAGTAGCACGATCCAAAATAAGAGGCAGACATTGAAAAAGAAACAGCGTTCCGTTCCCTTCCTCATTCTTTTGAGTCTAACCGGACTGTTGGCTATCCTGACGCTTATTGCTTCTATGATGGGGGTTGAGCAATTCCAGTATAGGTATTCCTATCCGATCGATTTTGCGGCGGTAAACGATCCGACCCAAGCTCCCAAAGTTCTTCTGATTGGGAACAGTTTATTATTTTATAATGACATTGATAAGATGGCCACCCAAATCGCAAGAGAGGTCGATCCGGAATGGAAAAATGGGGTTTTTATTCGCTTGGCCTACCCCGGACAAACGCTTGAACAACATTGGGATATAATGCATCGCTACGGGAGTGATTTGAAGAAGTTACTCAGTAATGAACGTGCGGGCACTTGGACCCACGTTGTAATGCAAGACCAGAGCGCGATGATGATGCGAGAGGATAGGGACCCTTACAAAAGAGCATCTTTTGAAACCATCGATCGTTTTGCATCCCTGGCTAGAGCCTTGGATGCAAAGCCGATGCTCTTTGCACATTGGGCCTACTCTCCAACCTTTGAGCGACGCCCGGAGTGGGCGTTCAATAAAATGAGTGCGAGAATAGAAGAAGGTTATGCGGCGGCTGCCGCGGCGTCGAAGAACGACATTGGCGTTGTCCATGTCGCCAATGCATTTGCCCGATTTGGGCGAGCCGACAAGGACCGTTTACCGATGCTCTACTCACGTGAACGCAAGCCTTCTAAGGCGGGTACTTTCCTTGCTGCCTGCGTTTTGGTTGCGACCCTAACTGGTAAACCTGTATCCCAATCAACGTGGATGCCCTCCAAAGGAGTCGATAAAGCGGGCGCCGCGATGTTACGTAAAGTAGCTGATGAGGTCGTATTTTCCGCCCAGAAAAAATAGGATCCTAAGGGTAGATTGGCTTCAGCATCAAGCCGAAAGAAACGAAACCACCTCCCCTCTGGCCGAGCGATACAATTCCGAGGAATGGGTGAGCCCCTCGGCATTAAAAACGCGGATGAGGAAAAGGTCGATATTCTGAGGCGGGGCGTTAACCAGCGATTGTATCGCTGATGGAGGGATACAAAGACCCAATGTTGTGCATAAATAGTAAAGCAAGTTTTTAGTTTTATAGGCGTCAAGTTTACAATTTTCGCGCAATGGAAAGGTCAAAGGAGGTTGGAAGGTTTTCCATTTTGGAAATTTTACCATGGCTGCGGAAAAAAGGGATGAGGTCTCAAAGGTAGTCAACCACGCTTTAATCTCGGACCACGCAATCTTGTCAAACCATGCCCTATCCACGTTGGCAAACTGGCGAACAAAAGGAAGAATCGCCGCATCTTCAAAACCCAGATACTCTCCGTGTAAATAGTTGTTTTTAGAGAGACGCTCATTAATCCTCTGCAGAAAAATAAGGGCTTGGGAACGATTTTCCTCTGCACTTTTTGGACTCTCTGGATACTTATAGGCGTCCAAATGAGACTTGAATATCCGGTCATTGTAGTGGATAATATCGTAGTCGATTTTACTTTTTTCGCACCATGGTATTTTATTCAGTGTCCATTCCATGATGGCAATACTTTCATCTAAAAGGAGTTCGCCTTCGACGAGAACAGGCACTGTAGCTTTGGGTGAAAGTTTAAGGAAGGTTTGGGCTTTATCCCTTAAATGAATTTCTCGCAAAACAACCTCGATGCCCGATAATAGAATCGCTAATCGCGCTCGTATAGCGTACGGGCAACGTCTAAAGGAATAGAGTTCGGCCATAAAAAATCCGGGGAGGATAGTAAGCGAGTTTGGGAAAGAGGCGGGATGCCAAAAAATGATTCCGCATTTTTTGTTGTCTGTGCTTCCAAAACATCGGTGGGAATATCTAAAATATTTGCAATTTCTTCAAGAACGACCGGAAGAAAGGAGGGCTCGTTCCTCCCATTCTTGGGTTTTGACTTCATCGTTCTAGGAAGAAGATAAGGTGCATCGGTCTCGATCATAAGGCGGTCAAGGGGGATGTAGGGGAGGGCAGATCGCAAAGATCCACCGCGGCGCTCATCGCAAATCCAACCGGTGATGCCGATGAAACACCCCATTTCCAAATAGTGCGAAAGCGTTTTTTTGGACCCCGTAAAACAATGAACCACCGCGCCGGGAAGGATGTCCATGACCGGCTCAAGGATCTTCGAGAACGCATCGTAGGCATCGCGTTCATGTAAAAAGACAGGGGTTTGGGTTTCAACGGCAATTTGCAACTGGGATTCAAAGCAGGTTTTTTGAGCCTCAGGGGTGGAAAAATTTCGGTTGAAATCCAATCCACATTCACCGACCGCAAGGACGTTGTCTAAGGTGATGAGCTCCCGTATGACTTGTTCTACTTTGGCGTTCCATTCCGAGGCGTGATGGGGATGAAAGCCTGCCGTAGAATAAAGAACATTGGGATGTTTCTGGCAAAGTTGCGATGCCTCCACACTCGATTTTTCGTCCGTTCCCGTGACGATGATTCTATCGACCTGATTTGATGTTGCACGTTCAAGAAGCGAGTCGAAGTCCTTCTTAAAACGTTTGTTTGTTAAATTGGCGCCTATATCGATCATACCTACCTCGAAAAATTGTAAACCTCGTTGCCACGGGTTGCTCAAATGTGATATCCGATGAGCTCTACATACTATACTTAAAATGCGACCCATATGGTAACACTGCGTACGTACATTTTTCTCGATGATCTTCAACCCCAACTGGCGAGTTTTATTGGAAAAACAGCGCGTGGCTTCCTTCCGGTTCCACACGTTGCCTCTCTATTCGTAGAGATTGCGCCGGGTATCGCGATTAACTCGGTAACAGACCGGGCGTTGAAAACCACCCAAGTCGCCCCCGCTATCCAAATCGTTGAACGTGCTTACGGATTATTAGAAGTACACGACGACGATCAAGGCAACGTCCTTCAAGCCGGCGAGGCGATTCTCGACGAACTTGGATTAACAAAGGAAGACCGCTACAAACCGCGTGTCGTTTCCAATCAAGTTATTCGTTCGATCGAGCCCTACCAAAGTCAAATCATTAACCGAAATTCAAAGGGCATGATGTTGTTACCCGGCCAATCTTTGTTTATTTTGGAAACCGAACCAGCGGGTTATGCGGCATTTGCTGCAAACGAAGCTGAAAAGGCGGCCAATGTTTCATTGATCGACGTGCGCCCCTACGGTGCATTTGGTCGCTTGTATTTAGGCGGGTCAGAATCCGACATTGATTCAGCCGCCGAAGCTGCGATCAACGCGTTGGAAGAAGTGACCGGAAAAGAATTTAAAGGCAGATAAGAATTAATATCCATTATTAAAAGGAAAACAAAATGGCAGATGCATTAGGAATGATTGAAACGAAAAGTTTTGCGGCGATGGTAGAAGCATCAGATGCAATGGTTAAGGCTGCAAAAGTCGAGCTCGTTGGATTCGAAAAGACCGGTGGTGGGTATATAACCGCTATCGTTCGTGGCGATGTTGCAGCCGTAAAAGCTGCGACCGATGCTGGTGCTCGATACGCAGAGCGCGTTGGTGAGCTCGTTGCAATTCATGTTATCCCGCGTCCACATGCAAATGTAGATGCAGTGTTACCTTTGGGCCGATCTGGCGACTCAACAAAGTCTAAATAATCTTCACTCAACAAGAGGTTGAAAGATGCAAATGGCAAAGGTCATTGGGACAGTCGTGGCTTCCCAAAAAGAAGAGGCTTTAGAAGGTTTACGCTTTCTAATCCTAAAACCCGTCGACGCGAATACGATGAAAGGGTGCGGCGCGCCGATCGTTGCGGCAGATGCCGTAGGCGCCGGCGTCGGCGAGCTTGTTCTTTTTTGTTCAGGCTCGGCAGCTCGCCAAACTAAACTAACGCAGGCCAAACCCGTCGATGCTGTATGCATGGCGATCATTGACCAAGTTCACGTCGAATAGTGAAGGCGATAATATTGAAGTGTGAAAAAACGACATGAATGAAAGACAGCTCGATAAAATCGTAGAAAGAGTCGTGGCTCGGCTAGAAAAAGATATTAAAGGTGTCACGCCCAGAAGTGGATACCTTAGCTCGCCTACCCATCAAGGTACCGGCGGGCACGGCGTTTTTCCGACCGTCGATCTTGCAATGGACGCCGCCGAGAAAGCGTTCTGGGCCCTCCAAGATTGCTCGCTTGATGATCGCAAAAAGATGGTTCAAGCCATCCGTGATACGATCATGGAACACCGCGAAGAACTCTCTCGTATGGCCGTCGAAGAAACAGGCCTTGGACGTGTTGTCGACAAAATTGCCAAGAACGAATTGGCCGCAATGAAAACGCCCGGCCCTGAAATTCTTGAACCCAAAGCCTATTCAGGGGATCACGGATTAACGATTTGTGAACGGGCTCCCTTCGGAATTATTGGCGCAATTACACCTTGCACCAACGCCACTGAAACGATTGTAAATAACGGGATCAGTATGTTTTCCGGCGGAAATATTTCCGTTTTTAATG
>JALSKP010000788.1 GCA_026988815.1 Myxococcales bacterium
AGTTCCTGGGAGTTTGGGTTGACCGAGTTTAGCGCCGAAACCCAACGAGGTAGTGTGATCCAGAACAACGAGATTTTAAGAGAACTTGCTTTCGTTGACGACCCTCTACAGCAGAGCTGCACAAATGACCCTAGCACCGCAAGCGGACTTCCTCCGGAGCGCCAAAGGCGCTTCCTCACAGCGCCCTCTCCCAGAGGTAGAGGGGACTTCTCTTCACTCCAAAGAAGAAACCTCTTTTCATTCAACCCGCCGAAAATGATCACACTACCAACGAGGAGGCTCTTGAGATTGTAGGAGTGGGAGATACCTTGCCGCATGGTGGAGGGTCTGTTATTTGAGTTTTTTTTTCGACAAGATGATGCCCCAAACAGACGAAAAAGTGCCGTGGTATAACGAAATTGGAGGTTATTTCGTCGCGATTCTAGTGTTTACGATTCGCGAATTGGTTGGTCTGTTTGCTAATTTTTCAGAGCCAATTGGTGTTTTGGGAACGTGGATTTACGTCGGTGTCATGTTTGGCGTGGGGGTGCTGGCGATAAGCCTAAATCTTCTCCCAGCCTATTTTTCTGTGAAATTTGTGGACCGTTATATACCGCGTTTTCGTGTGTATTTGCTTATGATATTTGCGGGTGTATTCGGGATGCTTTGGCAAGCTACGCTTTTACATGGAGACGGCATACGGGGCGCCTCCTACTATGAGACTTTAAAAATATCTGCATCAATTCTTGTTCCGATGGGTATGGGATTGTTGGTTTGGATGTGGTTTGGATGGAAACAAAGGCGATGGAAATTTGAGAAGTACGCGGCGATTCTTTTAGGCTTGACGCTTATAATCGTGTCCCCTCTTTTTTTGAAAAGCTACAAAGACTTCCATGGGTTTGTGATTTTCTTTGCCCTTTTGGTGTTGGGATGGGGGATTTCGGAGACGATCAAATCGAAGCTTTTACCGGGTTTGGCGTTTTTATTTTTGGCGTTGTCATTGGTTGGTGTGTTTACTTTATCGAGTTGGGAAATCGCCCAACGCTACGTGCAACGTTATAGTCATATGCAGGCCTCGATTCTAAAGCTTCCGCTGTCAAAGGGCTTTGAATTGCAACCTCGTCTTAACCTTTTAGAGGACAATCGCACGTTCACCAAACGAGAGATTAAGCATTATCGGGAGCAAGTATTTTCGATAGAGAAGAAAAAAGCGCGTGGAAAAAACATTCTTTTTATTGTTTTGGAATCGACGCGGGCCGATGTTTGGTCAGACCCCAAGGTTGCGCCAAAATTTCAAAAATGGAAAAAAGAGGGAAGTTATTTTCCCGAGGCGATTGCGCAATATCCTGCGACGCCTTTGGCTTATGGCGCGATGTTTACGTCCCAGCCGCCCTCCATTTTAGCGCAGACCTCGGCCTGGGCGAAGACGCGTTTATTTGATCGATTGGCGCCACGTTTTGATCATTTGTACTTAAGTCGACCGTCCAATATTTGGTTTAACAGGAGTGCGATAACGGGGTTCTTTGTTCCCGAGCATAGGAAAGTAAACAAGCATAGGAATATAAACCAAGCCTTTCGTTACTTGAAAACGAGTTTGGAAAAAAAGGATGAGGGGTCATTTTTCGCCTGGGCTCATATCTATGAACCGCATCAACCATGGGTTGCGCATAATTCCTATTTGAAAAAGAAAGCGAAGAAGGGAAGTAAACAAGCTTACAAATCTGAAGTTGCGTATGTGGATGATAAGCTTGGCGATTTTATGACCTGGTTTTACAAACAGCCTTTTTCGAAAGACACCCTGGTTGTTATTTTTAGTGATCACGGGGAAGGTTTGGGTGAGAAGTTAGATGGAACGCGTTTTTTTGGACACCACATTCAGGTTCGCAATATGATAACGCATATTCCTGCTTATTTTTCTGGACCCGGTGTACCCAAAGACAAGTCTGAGCACGCCTTTAATATGCAACAGATGGATGTGATGCCGACGATGTTTGATTTTATGGGCGAGGCTTTACCGGAGCAATTTTTGGCGCAAGGGGAGTCCTTGTTTCGATTGAACGAGGAGCCCCGGGAACGCAATCTGGTCTGTGAGGCGTTCAGTATTCGTGGAAAGGAGTTCTTTGCATTTATCGAAGCGGCCAGAAAGGGAGGCGATCCTGAGAAAGCAAAAGCGCGTTTTCGAAAAGCTTATCTTAAGAAAGAAGGAAAGTACTCCCCAAAGATTGGGTTGGAGTATGGAGGTGAAAAGCTAATTATGGATATGCTTCTGGATCGTATGTGGGTTTACGACCTTAAAAAAGACAATAAGGAAAAGAAAGATCTTTCCAAGACCAATCTCGATCTTCGTCGCGCCTTGGAGACGCGATTGGAAGATTGGATTGGTAAACAGAACTACATTAAGCAAGAGCTTGAAAAGCACTAACTAATCGTTCTAAAATAATGGAGGCGGCGGGAATTGAACCCGCGTCCACGAATCGTCACTATACGCTTCTACGTGTGTAGTTCGTAAACGTTTCGTTTAAGCTCAACGTTTGCTGCCCACGAACAGGCTGCATATGCGGAGCTCCCTTTTTTATGTCGCGTTCTCTCAAAGGAAGAAATTAAGAACGCCTAAGCTTGCTGTTTAAACGCCGTCCTTAGCCCACAAGCTAAGACTAAGAATCAGCGTGCACTAACTAAAGTGCAAGGCTCAAGCTTCTGCTTACGCAGCAGCTCGAAGCGCAACATTATCGTTGGCAATTGTGTTTTACAAAGTGGTTAGACGTGGTCACTCTGTACCCACGACACGCCACGTACACCTCAAGACCCGTGTCGAAACCATTGCGCCCCCGTATACAAAGACGAAAGCACAAGGATTTCCTTGACTTTCCTAGTTCGAATATAAGGCGGGTTCAGAAAAAAACAAGGTCAAATTGCTAACTCGGCGGAACCGTCTGGACTACGGGAGCCGAAAAAGGTCAGAAGTTCTTTTATTGTCGGTCGTTCGTCGGGATTGTTGCGCAGACAAAGCCCAAGAATTTCTTGTGCACTGTCGTCTTCTAATAGTTGTGATTTTTGTCGCCAGTTTTCGATGGGATCAAAAGTGCTTTCTAAGGATTTTGATAGCTTTTCTCCTGTGAACATCTCAAAGAGAACACAAGCACACGCATAAATATCAACACGGTGATCGTGGTTTTTATTTTGCCATAATTCGGGTGCGATACAGGCGTTGGGATTGAGAAATTCCACACCAAGAATGGTCGGGAGATGGCTAATCCTGGCGAACTCGAAATCGGCAATTTTTAAAGGGATGGCGGCGTCCTTGGTAAGATAGACGACCTCGGAGCGTAGATTGCGATGTATGATCCCTTTCTGGTGCATGAATTGAACACCGCGCAAAAGGTGGACAGCAAGTCGCTTGATTGAGTCGCTGCGTTCCTCCCCTTGGAATATGGGGTGTTTTTCGGCGGCAATACTTCCCAGGGATCGCGTGCCCACCCATTCACCAACCAGATAGAAATTAAGTTCATCATCACGATCACGAATGATGTCGTAGCCGCGTGCAACATAGGGATTTTCTTCTAATTCTGTGATGGCTTCCATGTCACGAAGGATACGTTCAAAAGAATTATGTCGGTCTACAATGGTTGCCAAAGGATCCATCGCGTAGCGTTTAATGCGTACTTTGTTTCTTGATTTAAGAAGTTGGTGGCGTCCAATAAATTCTCGATACTCGCTTTTGTCACTTTCAATTTCTCCCAAGATTTCGTAATCGGAGACAACTTTTAGATCCGAGGAGGGGGAGGAAAGAGGAATGAGCGCGTTCACCACGCTGTCTTTGAGGGCAGTATCTAAGAAGGGACCTGGTCCCAAAGTGTACATTTTTTCTTCGTTGGAAAAGCGTTCCAATATTTCTGTCAAGCCGCAGACGATATCTTGCCGCGAAACCTGCCCTTCCACCTGCGGAGAGCGAGGTAGCATGACGATGGTCTCGACGGGGAAATTGGGAAAATTTTTAACATGTTGACCGAGAAAAGTACGCAATGCTTTGCCTTTCTTTTCGAGGTTAATAAAAGGATTGGTGATGCGACCCCAATCGAGTTCCCATTTATTTTGAAAGAGTTTTATTTTCCCGGCCCAACCTTTTATTTCGATGGCAAAGACTGAATATTCACCAATAACCACGGCGTCAAATTCGAGTGAGCCCGATCGCCCTTTAAGGCGGAGGTCAAAGCTTCCTAGAATTGTGTAATGGTCGGGCAAGAGGTCACGTAAGGATCGAAGGCCATTTTCTTCCGCCCTATTTACGGGTTCCCCAATGGGGATATACTTTGCCATTGATAGTTGTTCCCATATCGGAGGTTGAGTTGCAACGTGAAAAATTAGTGATTATTGGAGGTTCGGGACAGGTGGGCAGAGAAGTCTGTCGTCTGGCTGTTTCGCTGGGCCATGAAGTCCTTTCTATTTCTCTAGACGGCGAGCCCGAGCTTGATCGTTCTGAGGAACGTTGGATGGCAGGTGTTGAATGGAAGAAAGGAGACATCGAAAAATGGCGAGAATGGGCATGTTTTGATGGAGCGCTGTCTGTTGTTCTTTGCACACCACCCTTGGATTTGACCTTGTTTCATAACGCGTGTTTGGAAAAGGGCCTTCGGGTGGTGACCTTGTGTTTGGCCAGTTATCCCGAGGATGCATTTTCTGGTTACGATCGCTCTTACATCATGGCCTCGCCTTTTAAGGTCGTCGAGGAAGAGGATTGGACGATCGATGAGCAAGGGGTGGTTCACGTTTCCAATCTTGCGATGGCTCTTTTGAGATTGAGTTTGGAGGAGGAGGTTTCTTCGATGGGAGGGGAGGAACTTGTCCATTTTGGCGACGTAATGATTTTACAATAATTTTATTGAATGGTCTCTAATTTCGATTAATGTGTTGTAAAATCCGAGACGTTCGGATACCTACGGGAAAATCTAATGACCACAGGAGTCAAAAATGAAGAAAATGATGAAAGGAAGTGTACTCGTTTGCTGTCTTATCCTAGCTGCTTGTGGTGGCGATGAAGATACAAACAACGGCCAAACCGCTAATAACGGAGGTATGACGTCCAATAACGGCGGTATGACGTCCAACAACGGTGGTATGACGTCCAACAACGGTGGAATGACGTCAAATAATGGTATGACGTCCAATAACGGCGCTGGACTTACCACTGGCGCAGATTGCGCTGTGACTGATGTCTGCGAAGGCGGATATTGTAAGCCCAAAGCGGCTGACGTATGTGACGGAACATGCACCGACTACGTTGCCACTGGTGACGAATGTGGCGCGAATGGCGGAATTTGTGATTTCGCGACGGACGCGTGCGATACCTCGGTTATGCCAAACCTTTGTATCACTAAAGTTGCTAAAGACGGTGATTGCGCTATCGGTACTTGTGCCACAGGCCTTTATTGTAAAAAAGCAATGGCTGCTGACCCTAAAGGTAAATGTTCGGAACTTATTGCTGTAGATATGGCTTGTCCTTCTTTCTTCGGTTGTGATGCTGGTCTCTACTGCGACGCTACCGACCCATTGATGCCCGTATGCAAGGCCACGAATTTGGACTTGGATGACGATTGCGAAGCGACGCCTTTGGCGTGTAAAACTCCAAATTTTTGCGATGTTGCAGGAACGAAGAAGTGTAAAGCTGTTGTAACAACAACATGTGACTAATTACGATGGTCTTCGGATTTTTAATGAACAGCCTTGAGTTTCGAGGCTGTTTTTTTTTCGTTTGCGATCTTTGTTTTGGCTCTTACAATTAGAATAACAAACGAGGAGGTCAGATGGAGTCCATCAAACTAAATGCAGAAAACACGAAGCTAGCCGTTCAAAAGGTCGTTGATACGATCAATGCTGGAGGGATTGCATGTTTTGCATGCAACGGTAATTACCGATTGGCGGTTGATTTCGACGATCAAGACGCGGTGATAGCGCTTCTTCAGTCTAAACGACGTGTGGCGCGTACGCCCGGTTTGGTTTTCACCCACAATATCAATACCGCTCAAGACATTGCGGGAATGGAAAATAGCACTAAGGATTTGGTTCAAAAACATTGGCCTGGACCGCTCACGCTTCTGGTAGAGCCCAAACATAATCTTTCAAAAAAGATTCTAAAACAGGTTACCTCGAAACAAGGAAAGCTTGGGATTCGTATTCCCAATTGCACATTCACTCAAGCTGTTCTGGATAAATGTGGAAAGAACTTGCTCATTTCCTCGGCCAATCGTGTGAAAAAACACGGAGAAACCTCGCCGGCCCAGATTCAGAAGAACTTTGCAACAACGGTCGACATTTTCATTCATCAGGGTGATTTACAGCCTGGCGCTAAGTCGACCATCGTGGATGTGAAAGAGGATAAAATAGTGATCGTTCGTGAGGGGAAGTTGACGCCACAGGACATCCTCGGCGAATAAACTTTTTTTGCACAAAAAAGAGGACAGCGCACGACTAAGGTAGGTAAATACCGGAGTCTTAATCATGCGCCCCTTTCTATTATTCGCTATTCTCTTTTCATTATTATCACGTCCGCTCATCGCCGAAGAAAACCAAATTGCGCGACAGGGCGAGCCCTCTTCGTTTGAAAAGGATGCCTTTGATCGAAGTTTTGCTCTAGGTGTTTACGCCTTGAATTGGAGCGGTTCTTATCGTGGACTCGGCGTCGGTGGACGTGTTCGATGGGAGCCCTTCGATCTTCTTGGCGTGGATTTATATTCTGAACATCTGGTTGTCGAAGATGATCTCGGGTTTCGCCACGACCATCCCATTGGATTTTCTCTCTACGTACCGATCGAACTTTTTGACAATTTTCGCGTTCGGCCGCTCTTTGGGATGTGCGCCGTATTTAGTTTTACGGAAACAGAAAATGCGGGCGTGGAAAGTTTGGATGATATTCTTTTTGGTTTGCACGCCGGCGTGGGGGCTGAGTTTGCGTTAAATTCTTTTCTTTCCATTTATTTGGAAAGTCAGCTTACGGGTTATTTAGGCCATGAACGTTATAATTCGGCGGGAGGATGGACGGCCCATGTTGGTGATAATTTGGACGGGACCTTTATCGTAAGCAATGCCCTTGGATTTCAAATTCATTTGTAGGTCAGGGATTTAGGCGATGGTAGGTCCATTTACCATTTTCGATTCTCCATCTCCACCTATCGTGTAGTCGGAATTCTCCGGCCTGCCAGAATTCAATTTCACTTGCTTTAACTCGGAATCCAAACCAGTGCTCAGGCCGAGGAACCTTAGTCCCGAATTTTAGGCCGTATTTGGCAACGCGCGCAACCAAGGTAG